>NZ_JPUF01000014.1 GCF_014737315.1 Treponema zioleckii
AGTAAAAGTAAAAGGGAATAAAGCTTCTTGGTTCTGAGAGAAACTTGTTTTATAATGATTACTCTGAAAAGAGTTGAATTTTAACTTTTAGAGATGAATATAATTGATTACTACGAAAATACAAGGATTCCAAATTGAAAAATCTTTTTTCCGTTGTTCCTGCTGATTTTTTTAAGCCGCTTAATAGCCAATATAAAGACCAATACGCCGACTGCCTGCTTGCAATCTACAATTCTTATAGAACCGAAATTTCTTATGGTGTTGATAGGGAATCAATCGTTTCGACTTTGACCGATTACTTCAATTCCCGCACGGACGATATCAGTTTTGACGATGAGAGTGAAAGCATTGAGCGTGACGCTCGAAGCAAAGCTCAGAAAGTAATCAACTATCTGAAAAACTGCGGCTGGCTCGATTTTGAGGATGAAAAGGACTACAAGCAGAATGTAGTTTTGACGGAAGTCGCAGTTCCTTTTATCCGCACAATGAATGATGTTATCAAAAATGAAGAAACTGAATATCAGGGGCTTATCTCGCAGATTCATGCGGTTTTGCAGAACGAGGAGTTGTATTCAAAACCGTATCAGTTCATTCTGAAAAACGTGGTCAACAGCACGGAACAGCTCGTTTCAAGTCTTAAAAAACTGAATATTTCGATAAAAAAGCATATCGACAAACAAACGAAAAATCGTGAGCTAAAAAGCGTCCTTGATTTGTTCGAAAGTTACAACGAAGAAATCGTCTCCAAATCTCTTTACCGCTTGAAAACGAGCGAAAATATTGGCAGATTCCGGCAGTCCATAAAAAGAAATCTTGACAAAATGCTTGGCACGCAAAAAATTCTGGATGACCTTGTTGCCGGTTACATGGAAATTGAGCAGGAAAAAGATTCCGAGCTTGCAAAAGAAAAAATAATCGGAATGATAATCGGTGTTAAAGACGCTTTTGAGAATCTTGACAGGGTTATCGATGATATAGACCGCAAAAATAACCGCTACATGAAGAATGCCGCATCCCGTGCGAAGTTTGAGCTTTCTTCTGGAACAAATCAGGCCGGAAAAATAAACATGATTCTCCGCTATTTTACAGAAGTTTCAGATTCAGAAGAAAATATTGCGCCTGATTTATTCAACGTGTTTGTGCAGAAATTCGTGAGCGAGGAATCTGTAAAAAAAATTCCCGCCAAAAAAAGTTACGATGAAATTGAATCTATCAGAACTTCCGAAGTGCTTTCGGTGCAGGAACGTGAGCTGAAAAAAAAGCTGATGCTCGACAGGCAAATGTCAAGGATTTATCGAAAAAAAGTTGAATCGTTCGTTTCTGAAAAATTTAATGGAAGGAATATGTTCCTAGCTTCCGAGATTCCCGTTCAAAGCCGTAAAGATTTTGAAAAGCTGATTTACATACGTCTTTTTGCGCTCGGTTCAAAAGTCTATTCCGTGAAAAAGACCGGAAAAAGAGTCAAAACTGAAAAATGCGAATTCACGGATTTTGAGATTATCAGAAAAAACAAAAAGGAGACTGTGAATGTTTGAATCTCTGGAGATGATTGGCGCTTCCGCATCTCAAAAAGAAAAATTTTCAAAAGCTGCGAACAATCTTTTGAATCATTGTTTTATCCTCAAGAAAAAGGACGACACCCGGCAGGATTATATTTACATCAAGGACAATAAAGAAGAATTCTCTCTTGTATTTGACTTGCTCGGCTACGACATCCGAATTGATGAAGCGATTGGTCTTATTTCAATTTTCAATCGGAACGGTACAGGGCGGCTTCAGTTCACGAAATTCGAGAGCATCATGTTTTTGATTTTAAAGCTTCTGTATCTTGAAAAGCGGAACGACCTTTCAACCGACGGTGACACCGTTATTATTGCCGTTCAGGATATTCGTGACAAATACAATGTTCTGAAAATCAAAAACAAGCAGAAACTCGATAAAAACCTGGAGCAGAGAACAATCGCGCTCTTTAAGCGGTTCAATCTCATAAGAAACCTTACTTCCGACATTTCTTTGGGAGAAACAAGAATCGAAATCTTTCCTTCGATAATGATTGCGATTCCGAATGAGGGAATAACGCATTTGTATGAAAGCGTAAAAGACAGGCTGGCTGAATACGAGGAGGGGGACGATGACAGCAAAGGCGACAATATCGACGAAGAAACTGAATAGGGTGCGACTCGTAAACTGGATGTATTTTGGGGACGAGACGTTTCCGATAAACAAAGGCTCAGTCCTGATAAGCGGAGAAAATGCCGCAGGAAAATCGACCGTGCTCGACGCGATTCAGATGGTGCTCACCGGGAATTCCACGAAATTCAACAAAGCTGCCAACGAAAATTCAGACAGGGACTTGAAAAGCTATGTACGCTGCAAAATCGGCACGACGGAAAAAACTTATTTGCGCGAAGGAAACGTAATCAGCAACATTGCGCTGGAATTTTTTGAGGAAAAGGAAAATCGTTTTTTTGTGATTGGAGTTCACATTACATCTGGAAACGAAAACGAAACGCCAGACAAACGCTGGTACATTGAAAACGGCAAGCTCGAAGATTTTTCGTTTGTCACGAAAGACGAAAAGCCTTCCATGCCTGAAGAATTCCGTAAAAATGGCGAAAAAATCTCTTTTATAAAAAATCTCGGCGAATACAAAAATAATCTCCGCTACAGGCTTGGAAATCTTGAGGAGAAATTTTTCGAGGTTTTGTTAAAAGCCCTCGCGTTCCGTCCTGTGGATAATGTAAAGGATTTTATAAACAAATATGTGCTCACCGAAAAAACGATTGATGTTCAGTCGTTGCGCGAGAGCATTGATGTCTTAAATGAGTTTGAGCAGACATTGAAAAAAGCAAAACTGGAACGGAATGAACTTGAAAAGATTCTTTCGCAATTTTCTGTAATTGACGAGAACGTTCATAATCAAAAAGTAAACGACATGCTTCTAAAAATCGCAGAGCGCGAAAAACTTGAAAGTGACAAAGCGGAATACGAAATAAAAATCCGTATTGATGAGCAAAAATTAAGAGATGTAAAAAGCGAACTCGAATCAAAAGAAAGCCTGCAAAATGAAAAACAGGCAAAGCTTATTGAACTGAACCAGACTTTTAACAATTCCGATTACAAACGGCTCACCGAAAAAATTCAGGAATCAGTAAACAAACTTTCAGCAGACGAAAAAATTCAGACAGACAGGAAAAATAAACTGCTAAGAGAAATAAAAAGCATTCGGGAGTGTCTGAGCGCATTCCTGAAAATAAAGGACGTGCCAGTTTCACAGGAAGAGTTGAAATGTCTCGAAATCGTTTCTGATAAAAGCAAAAAAGCCGAGATTGTGGGGAATCTTGACACTTTCATCAAGAACGAGATTGAAGGTATCCGTGAGTCAAAAATAAAATTCAGAAGCGAACGACAGGACATTTCGGGGCAAATCGCAAAGCTTGATTCTGAAATTGCCTCGCTTGAAAGCAAAAATATCCGCTTTCCAGAAGAAACTGAGCGTTTGCGGCAGAATATCCAGAGTGAATTCAAGGAGAAGGGAATCGATTCTCCCGTCTATATTTTTGCGGAACTTCTTTCGATTACCGACAAAACCTGGACGAACGCCATCGAGGGATATTTGAATACCCAGCGTTTTTATCTGGTCGTTGAGCCTGAATATTACAATCTTGCGCTCGAAATCTATAACGCGAACAAAAAAAGCTACAATCAGGGAATCATCAATTTTAGAAAACTCCCGGAAAGCGAGGTTGAATCGAATTCTCTTGCGAATTTTGTTGAGACTGAAAACCGATATGCCCGCCGTTATGCGGATTTTATTTTGGGTAAAGTGATTTGCTGCGAGGATTTGCGGGAACTTGAGAACTATTCTTCTTCGATTACAAAAGACTGCATGGTTTACAAAAATTATGTTTCCCGAAAAATCGACCCGAAAATTTATGCAAAACCGTTCATCGGAAAAGACGCTATCGAAGTTCAGCTTGCGAATGCAAAAGCCCAGCGAAAAAACTTTCAGGAAAAACTTCCGTCGCTGCGTGAAAAAATCGCAATGTTTGAGCAAGTTGAGCAATCGTATGAAAATGTGAATTTTGCGATGGTAAAAGAATACTTGAATTCCCCGAATCAACTTGCAGAAATCTCGAAACAATTGCAAAACGAAAAAGCCGAACTTGAAAAAATCCAAAAAGATCCGGACACGATTTTGCTTCAGGAGAGAATTGAACAAGCTAGGTTACAGTTAAAAGAACTTTCTGATTCTATAAAAAAACTTGAAAGACAGAAAATAAATCTTGAAAATGAGGTAGAGAAAAGCAAGAATTGTGTTTCGGAGATTGAGGAAAAACTTTCTAAGGATTCAAAGGAATTTTTCGAGTATCAGGACAAAGAATCCACGATTTATAACGAAGCAAACGAAAAATATCTTGACCAGCGAAAAAAGCTTGATATTTCTAAAATTCTTGAAAACTTTGAATCGTACAAAAAAACTCTCGATGGACGAAAACTCACTCTTTTGAACGAACTTTGCCAGATGCAGGGAAGTTACAACAGCACTTTCGGAAAAGACTATATTTCGGGGCTTGCAGGCTTTGCGCAGTTTAAAAATCAGTTTGACAAACTGAACACTATCGAAATAGTCCGCACTGAAGAAACAATTCGAAAGTCTCGAGACAAGTGCGAGGACATTTTCAGAAACGAATTTCTCTCAAAAATGAAGGAATCTATTGAAAGTGCTCATTACGAATTTGAAAATCTCAAAAAAGCACTCAAGGACATAAATTACGGTGAAGATACATATAAATTCACTATTTCTCATAATAAGCAAAAGCAAAATCTTTATAAGATGATTATGGCTGACGACAACTTGGGAAGCGGAAATCTTTTTTCTGATAATTTCGAGAGCGAATTTAAAGAAGAAATAGACGAGCTTTTTACAAAAATCAAGGCTGGGGATTCTAGCGACAAGACTGTCCGCGAATATACGGATTACAGAACTTACCTTGATTACGACATTGAAATTCACAAGAAAAACGGTACTGTGCAAAAACTTTCCGAAAAGGCCAAGAGCAATTCCGGCGGAGAGTCGCAGGTTCCGTTCTATGTGATTATGGCGGCTTCGCTCAACAACATTTACCGCTCTGACAATTCCGTGCGGCTTTTGCTTTTGGACGAAGCGTTCAACAACATGGACGAGCAGCGAATTTCAAGCGTGATGAAATTTTTTAATCAACTGCAGTTTCAGACGATTCTTGTGGCTCCAAGCCCGAAAATTCAGGATATCGAAGAAAATGTTGATTCAGTTCTTACGGTGATGCGAGAGGATACTGTAAGTTTCGTGGAGGATTTCAGGTATTATGGCGAATAAAATCGAGTCGAAAATCCTCAACGCACTTTTGGATTCTTTTGAAAACAGCAAGACTTTCATCGGTGAGAACAAAAATCAGCAGACTTTTAAGATTTCTGTATCAAAACTTTTCGCAAAGTACGATGATGATTCCGAATATGAGTTCTACAAAGAAATCAATGCGTGTCTTTCGGCGCTCGAACAAAAAGATTTTGTAAGCCTGAAAAAAGAGCGGAGCGGAAAGATTTGTGTCGTTCTCCTGAAACTTGATTCTGTTCCGCAAATTTACGATTTTTTAAATCGCACCCCAAAATCAAATGTGAATCAGAATCTACTCGAAGTTTTTGATTCTTACAAAAATCTCTCGCCTGAAATTTATTTACCGTTTTTATTGTACATTGAAGAGCAAAAAAAGCGTTTGGCGGAAAATAAATCAGTCCAGTTTTTTGAGGGCAAAATCGATGATTACAGAGAGATTCTGAATGCCGCAACTGCCCTTCTTGAAAATCAGAACGAAATATTCATCCGCGAGTTATCCGTAAAGCTCTTCAACGATTCCAAAAAACTTGAATCGATTGAAAATACTGTGCGCTCTCTTTTATACAACTACGGCGACTACGACGACAAGGATACTGTCTTTGAAGAGCATGGCGTAATCAAAACGCCGACTTATGTGATGGTAAAAGGGCAGGGAATCCTGAACTTTGCCGGGCAGACGATTGACTTGTCAAAAATGCAGGGCGACATTGCTTTTTCCACTCAGACTTTAAAAAGCCTTTCTTCTGTTGAACTGAAAAACGCATCCGTGATTACAGTTGAAAACCTCACGAACTTCCACAAATATCAGGCTAAAAATGAGCTTGTGATTTATCTTGGCGGATTTCATAATTCCGTAAAGCGCGACTTTATAAAACTTGTGGCAAAGTGCAACCCGGCATCCGCTTTCAAGCATTTTGGTGACATTGATGCGGGCGGATTTTACATTCTCCGCCATTTGCGGAAAAAAACGGGAATAGACTTTGAATCTTTCAATATGGACTATAAAACCCTCGAACAATTCAAAGATTATTGGATTCCGCTAACGCCGAATGACAAAAAACGCTTATCTCTCTTAAAAGAAGATTCTCCCGACTTTTCCGATACAATTGATTTTATGCTCGAAAACAACTGCAAGCTTGAACAAGAATCCGAAATCCTTTTATAAATCTGCATGATTTTTACCCAAATGTTGGACAGATTCCGAATCTGTTGTTGAGTCTTTCGGGTATCGTCATGCTGAACTGGTTTCAGCATCTATGCTCCAGGAATGGTGAGGAGATTTCGAATCAAGTTCGGAATGACGCTCTGTCGGAAAAAAATCTGTTGTTGAGCCTGCCGGGTATCGTCATGCTGAACTAGTTTCAGCATCTAATTCTAGAGCTGCCGAAAAGTGTTCGAAACCACAACCAAACAGCCATTCTGAACACTTTTTTGCTGCATAACGGCATACTCCCGAAAGGGCGGGCATTGATGAATTTTTTGTTAATCACTTGACAAACTACTAGGGGGGGTATAGTGAAAAATCCAAGGAGTGAATAATGGATTCAGAAAAAAAATTGAAAAAATGCGCTTCGTGCGGAAACGAATTTGATGTTGCGTTTGCGTTCTGTCCAAAATGTGGCTCAAAATACGTCGAAGAAAAAACGCTCAAAAAATGTGCTTCGTGCGGAACTGAATTTGATTCAGCTTTTGAGTTTTGCCCGAACTGCGGTACAAAATACGAGCCTGTTGGGGATAATCCTGCGGAATCTCAAAATGCTGAACAAGAAACTGTTGAAGCAGAAAACTCTGAAGCCGAATCTGCTTCTGAAGAAAAGCCAGCGAAAAAAGGTAAAAAACTTCGCCTCATTTTGATTTTGTTTGGAATTCTCGCAGTGCTTGGTGGCGGTATTGCGTTCTTTATGGTTCAGCAACAAAATCACCTTAAAGAAATTGAACTCCAGCGTCAGCAGCATGAACGTGAGCTTGCAGAAGAACAACAGCGAGAGCGTGAACTCGAAGCGAAACTTGAACAGAAACGATATGAGGAAGAACGCATTGCCCAGGAAAAGGCTAGGGCAAAGCAAGTGCTCGTAAACGAGGATATTTATGTTGCGAATTGGAGCGGAGAGTATCTAAAATTTACACTTCCGTATGATTCAACTTTCGTAGAGATAGATGCTGATGTTGGCTCTAATTTTCATAGTGTTGAATTTATCGTTGCATCTTCGCTTGAAGACGCTACTGCTTTTACACATGGAAATCACTATTATTACGTTTCTGGAACTTACAAAAAAGGTCAGGGGTATTTTTTAAGTACGTCGTCGCTAACTCCAGGAGCTACGTATTATTTCTGTGTCTGGAACCCTACGCTTGGAATTCTTTCACAAAGTCAGTATAAAATTTCTGCAAAAGTAACAAGTTATAACAAATATTGGACGAAAAAATAATATAACCGACTGTTGTTGAGCCTTTCGGGTATTGTCATGCTGAACTTGTTTCAGCATCTAATTTTAGAGCTGTCGAAAAGTGTTCGAAACCACCATTTAATACAGGAGAGTAAAAATGATTCAAAAAACTTTCTGCTTTTTTTTAGTCTGCTTGATTTTTGTTTTTTTCTCCTGTGTTTCAACATCCGACCCTTCGCTTCCTGCCGAGTCACAAAAAGAAAAATCTCTTTCCGAGAACGAATACGCTGAGCCTGCGGAAGTTTGGCACGGAATCACAAGCCTTGAAGAACTTCGCGGCACTTGGATTTCGGACGACGGCTACAAATGGGAATATCCGTTTGTTCTGAACGGAAAAACTTACCTTCACAGAATCTTCCCCGAAAAAGACGACACCGCATTGTGGCAGGAATGTGCCCGCCAGCGCAACACAACTTTGGACGACATTTGGGGAAAGCGATTTTCCATGTATCTTGAAATCTACGGAGTTTGCTATCCGTATGCCGATGACGCACAAAATGAATTCGGCATAAAAACTTACCGTTCAGGCGGGAGAATCTTTTGCCGCCGCGAAAACCTGATTCCAGAATCTGTGGCAAAGAAAAATTTGAGGTTCTTTGAGCGTTCGAGCAAAGGAAATCTCCGCACTTCCGGGCCATTTTATTTTACGAACGAAAGTTACGGCTATGACGGCAGTAGTTGGGGATTTTACACGCCGTATGAGAATTATTGGTATTAAAAATGCAAAAAATTATCGTGGCGTTTTTCTTGACTTTTCTCTTTTTTTCCTCTTGCGCAGCTTTTTCACAGGAATTCGGTTTGGTGCTTTCTGGCGGGGGCGGAAAGGGGGCTTACGAAGTTGGCGTGTGGAAGGCTTTGACCGAGTACGGGCTTGCCCAAAAAGTCACTGTGATTTCTGGAACTAGCGTCGGCGGCTTGAACGCTGGCTTGTTTGCGGTTGCGCCTATGAGCCAAATTGAAAATATATGGCTCAACCTTGTTCCCGAATATTTGAATATGGATTACGAGCTTATTTCTGAGGACGGACTTTTATGGATTATGAATCAAGTTTGTTTTTCTAGAATCCAGCGAAAAAACTCGTATCCAAAAGTGTGGGTTACTGCAACGCGGGCCAGATTTACGGGGCTAAAACTGATTACAAAGTGGTTTTTTGGCATCGATTATTCCCACCGATTTTTACTGAACGAAGAAGACAGCGAAGATGAAATTCGAAGAAAACTCCTTGCGACTTCCGCGTTCCCGATTCTTACGAAGAGCGTGCGCCTGAGCGACGGCTACAAATATATTGACGGCGGGGCCAGCGACAATTGCCCTATAATTCCGATTATCGAAAATTACAATCCGGCGCAGATTTTTGTTGTGTATTTGGAGTACAGTCCGAATCATCGTCGGAGTCGGGAATATCCGGATTACAGCATTGTGGATTTTATTCCCAGCGAAGGCATGGGCTGGATTGGCGGAATGCTGGATTTTTCTTATTCTGAAATTAAACGTAAAATGGCTCTCGGCTACTCCGACACCGTTCAGATTCTAAAAAACTCCGGGCTAAAACCTGTTTCCTCATATTGGTTTGAGTAAAAGTTTTGCTGTGTTATGTTGTTGGACAGATTCCGAATCTGTTGTTGAGCCTTTCGGCTATCGTCATGCTGAACTAGTTTCAGCATCTATGCTACAGGAATGGCGAAGAGATTCCGAATCAAGTTCGGAATGACAGACTTTACAAGTTCGGAATGATTGAATTTGTAAAAACTTGAAATTTAACGATTTAAATTTAACGATTCGCCCTCCATCTGATACATTATTAGTGAACAGAAAAATTATGATAAAAAACTCGAAGTTCGAACTTTTAATGTTGTACACGTAGCCGGAAGCCTTACATCAATAAAAGAGAACAATCGGAGGTAAAACATGGCGAAAGAGCACACTGTAATAATCGACGACACGAACGACGGCGAATCAAAAGAACTTATCAAAAAAGTCATGGCGCGCTTTGACGCGGCGAATCAAAAAACGTTCAAAATAATAGAAGATTTTATTGCGGGCGGATATGAAGAAAATCTTGCCCGGCTTCTGGTTTATCTTCCAAAAGAGCGCAGAGATGCGGCACTTCAAAAATTGCCTGAAAACGTGCGTAAAAAAGTTTCTTCTATATTAAACACTTTTAGCGAAAAAAAGAATTCTGACCCAGACATTATGAGCGCGGTGGGAACGCTCTTAAAGAACGCTGATTTTTACGGCGAAAAGGCGGCCCACGAAATTATTCAGAACGATGATTTTTATTTTCTTTCGGCGATTGACAGCGAGAACAAAAATCTTTTTGAGGCAAATCCGCTTCTTTCGATGAACGTTGAGTATTATCTTGTGAACATGAATGTTCTCGTTGACCTTGACGACAGAAGCATTCAAAAATGGCTCCGCGAAGTCGATTCTTATGATTTGGCAAAGGCTCTCAAAGGAACGGGCGAGGAAGTTCAGAACAAAATCTTCCGCAACATGAGCCAGCGGGCGGCGACAATGCTCCGGGAAGACATGGAATTTATGGGGCCAGTCAGAAAAAGCGACGTGATTGAAGCGCAGAAAAAACTCATCGAGATTTTGAAAAGGCTGAATGAATCGGGCGAAATCGTGATTTTAAAAAGATTTGGCAGCTGCATTGGCGACGAGCTTATTTAAGTCAAATGTTGGGCTTTGGAGGATTTTATTTTATGGAAAAGATTTATTTTTATAGAAAACTTGGCAGCGCTGATTTTATTCAGAGCGAAAACGAAAAGAAAATAATCCCTGTGCGGTTCAAAAATCAATTCGTTCCAGACACAGTTGTTTTTGACTGGTCAAAAAATCTCTGGGAAAAAGCGGACTCAGTTCCAGATGAAACGGCAGAAATCCTTCCGGCGGAATTCGTAGAATTTCCTATTAAGCCTGCAAAGCCAAAGTTTACCGGCAACGGCGTTCTTTCTGGCGATGGCGGTATTGCAATCGAAGACCTTTCTCCCTGCGAGATGGCTGATTATTGTGCATGGCAAAAAGCGAAAGCCATTATTTTTTTAACTCGCGGAATTTTAAGGACTCGAAGGACTGTCAGAAAGATTATTTTGCGGGAGAACTTTGCGTTGATGAAGAAAATCTCACGCTCTCACTGACTTTCAAACGATTCGCACGAAAAGAACTTGAAGTAAGAGCTTCCTTGAGCAGGCAGATTGAATCCGCATTTTCTGTGTATTCCTCGCAGACTATTGAAACGCCTAGATTTTTAACTGAAACGATTTCTTTTGACATGAAAAACGGCAAGATTTCCTTTTCTTTTGAGTCCGGCTGGGATTCTGAGAAAAAAGAAGATTCTGAACCGTGGCGCGTGAACAAAAACAGCAAGAAAGAACTTTTGCCTTTTGAACGGCATGAAAAAATTCTGAACTTTCTCAAAAATCTGGAATTCTGTGTTTATCCAGAGAGCGTTCTTTGCCAGGCACACAAAAAACTTTCGGTCCTTGTAAAAAAAATCACGGGGCTTTCAGAAAACCCGGCGGCAAGAAAATATTTGAACGAAGAGAATAATAAGACTCGTTACCTTTCTGAAATGTATATGCTTACAATGCTTCCGTGCGAGCCGAATCTTTACGCAGTTCTTATGGATCAGGAACTGCATGAGTTGAACTTCTGCTTTACCTATGACCGCTCAGATACAAAAGTTCTGGAAAAATTTTTAAAAAAGGCTCACATTAAAGACCACCGTGTTTTGCGAAAAGTTTTTGCCGAGTATCCGATGGCTCTTCTCTTATGTATGCGCCTTCATGATTCGGGCTTCCGCGACGTCAATCTGTACAACCGAGTGCTCGAAAGCGAAGAAAATCGGGTGAAAATCAAATATCTTGACCGACAAGCCCTTGTTTTCTTTTCAAAATACAGCATAAAAAAGCGTGACGAGATTGCGACGATGAACACGCTTCTCAGAGAAAGCGAAGGAGTGGACTATTTTATGAAGGACGATGCTCTCTGCATGTTCCGGAAGTATTTTCGTTATGTGCCGGAAGAATTGCGGAAGGATATTCTGGAAGACGGATTTACCCGCTTTAACCATGACGCCCTTTCAAAAATCTCTTACAGCGCGGAGAATCGAAAGATTACCTTTAAATACACAGGCGAGCAGAAAAATCTTGAGGACGACATTGACGGCTATTCCTTTAGGCTCCCGAAAACGAACGTGCAGATGAGCGAAATCGGAACGGCACTTCATAACTGCGTGGCAAGCTATGCCGAAAGCGTTCGGCAAAAAGAATGCACAATTGTTTACGCCACAAAAGACGGGGACTATAAAATATGCATCGAAGTGAACGAAAACAAAATCTTGCAGGAACGAATTGACCGAAACGCCGAGCCTACCGCCGAAGAAAAATCCGTCCTAAAAAAATGGCACGAGCGGCACGGACTTAATTTTTCTTATAACGAGAGTATGTTATAGATGTAGAATGTGAAAAATGAGCGATAAAAACGAAGTCCTTTCAAAAGATGAAATCGATGAAATCGCTGAAAAAATATCACGGGCAGTGTTCGTGCAAACGCTGATTTTGACTGTGGAGAAATGAGAAAGGAAAAGTAAAAGTGAACGAAGAAAATGCAGTAAAAAAGATTATCTACGGAGTAGCTATTGGAGATGCGGCCGGATGTCCTGTGCAATTTTTAAAACGCGAGGACGTAAAAAAGCTGAATCTCACCGATATGGTGGGCCACGGTACATACAGCAAACCGGCTGGCACGTGGACTGACGACACAAGCATGACGCTTGCACTTGCGGACAGCCTTGCAGATACAATGGCTCTCGGAAAAGATGTTGACTATACGGACATTATGAAACGCTTTGAGTCCTGGCTTTTTGACAACAAATATACGACGGAGAAAAGAGCCTTTGACATGGGGCAAGCCTGCTCTGTGGCCATCTTCAACTTTAGAAAAGGAATTCCTGCCATTGAATGCGGCGGAAAAAGAATAGACCAAAACGGAAACGGCTCACTCATGCGGATTAGTCCGATAGTATTTTATCTTCAAAAAAAGTTCGGGCTGAATCTGCTTGAAAATGAAGAAAGCGTGAATGCGGCGTTTGAAGTAATTCAAAATGTTTCAAGCCTTACCCATGCGCATCCTGTTGCGAAACTTGGCTGCTGCATCTACTGTACCTTTCTTCTTGAATTGCTAAATGGAAGACAAAAATCTGATTTACGGGAATTAGCCTCAAAAACAATCAGAAAATACATTTTACGCAACAAAGAATTTACGGATGCCGCAACATATTGGGAACGACTTTTTGCTCCTGATTTTCTTGAGTCCAAAGAAGATGTTATAAAATCTTCTGGCTATGTTGTGGACACTCTTGAAGCCGCAATCTGGTGTTTTTTTTATACGGAGAATTATCGCGACTGCATAATAAAGGGAGTGAATCTTGGAGATGATGCTGATACTGTTTGCGCTGTATCTGGAGGGCTTGCAGGTCTTTATTACGGAGACTTCCCGGAAGATTGGATTGAAAAACTTCGCGGAAAAGAAATGCTTGACCGGATTGCAGAAAAACTTGAGGCGGCTTTGGTTTATGAAAATCCTCTCTTGCGTCAGGATTAAACGCTGAACCTACCGCCGAAGAAAAATCTGTCCTAAAAAAAAAGCAGAGCGGCACGGACTTTTGGCATTTCCGCGCTAGGTGCGCTCCATTCCTAGGCTTGCGCTACGGAAAGGCGGCAAGCCCCATACAGGAACTTCCGCCTTACTGGGCAACGAAGATTTTTTCTTCTAAGCCGCTACCGTAACAGTTTTACTTACAGCACTTGCAAGGGCCTTCAACTCCTTGTCGCCGGAGCAGTAACGGGTGCGGATTACGATTTTGTAATTCGCTTCCGAAAGACTGTCGGGAACGTAGAACTCAAGTGTCTTGGGCTTGTTGGAACTTACCGTTTCCTTACCCACTTGCACCCAGGTTGTTTCGTCTTTATTGACATTGCCTTCCGAGTCAAGCGGCGCGAACCAAATTCCTGCGTCATCGCCTAAAAGCTTGAGCTTTGTGCCGGTGATTTTGACTCCCTTACCTTTAAGAAGATTGCGCTCTTCGTTCTGGTTGAAGGTGTTGATGATTCTGTCGATTACAGGGCTTGAATCCGCGATGATGACCTTATCGACTTTGAGGCTGTCCACGGCTTCCTGGGCACGGCTGCTGGGTGTAAAGTTCAGCTTGAATCCCGGAATGCTTGATTCCCCCGGATTTTCTCCGCTTACACTTCCTGCGACGCTTATGTACAAGGTGCCAAGCCCAAGAACGTCCACCGCCTTTGCATTCTGGCAGGCAGAAAGCATTTCGTCCCCCAAAAGATTTGCCACGTGCTGAATCATGTAGGGACTTACGCCCTCGTTCTTTTTTGAAATCGATGCGATTAGGTTTTCAAGAGTCACTGTGTTTCTTGTTACACGTCCAATGAACGAATTCTCTTCTGCCGAGAACTGATTTTTACGCAGAGTCACGCTTAAGATGCTGTCTGCATTTTTAAAAGTTGTAGTAGCCATAATTGTCTATGCTCCTGTAAATGGTGGTTTTGACATGCTCAACCACCGGATTTAATGTTGTTTTGTCAAAGCCGCACCAACGGGACGGCGGGAGACCAAAAACTTTGAGTGCAGAGCGTTCTGATTTTCTTCGCACTGCATCAAGAAAAAAAGTCTTTGACGGGAAGCATAGATTTATAGTAGAATAGTACAATCGATTTTGGATTCTGCTATAGAATCTATGCAAAGCTTCTGTTTAACGCCAATTAAACGGGAGCTTATTTTTTTGCCTGCAGGCCATCTAACCAATCCTCCTTTGTAATTCAGTCTGTTTGTTTTGAGCCATGATTTTTGGAACGATATTCTTCATAAAATTCTCCGCAAGAACTTTATGATTCTGACAATAAAAGAGCGCAAGAGAAATCTGGTCTTTGCCCATACATGAGCCGAAGTCAAAATCTCCTGCGCTTTGCGCTTTCAGAAGCTCCTCTTCGCTGAACACAAGCAGAGATGTAAGCAAATCCGCAATGTTTTCGTGAATGTTCATAAAAACAGCTTTTGAAACAGTATCAAGCCGTTCAAATTCCTGAAGGCCAAGGTTCAGCTTAAAATAGTTTATCAGACCCCAGTGTGAAATTTCGTGTGCAATGGAGTAGAGCGCGTTTCGGTCTCCGCTGCGGGCTCTTTCGTAGACGGATTCCTTGATGCAAATTTCATGCAAGTTTGCGCGATGTTTGTAATATGCCTGCACGCTCTCCTTGCAGTCCCAGTCAGCATCGGCAATAACATTGAACTCAAAGTTTGTGTCGGCCTGGCATAGCGTATTTTCCGCAATGCTTAACGCCGGAAAGTTTTGCGTGGAGCTGAGCCCGAAAAACTTTTTGAACTCAACTGCCATCTGTTTAAAATCCACAATCATCATCAGGATGACCGTTCCAACCACTGAAATCTGATCCGACATTTAGTAACCTCCTTTTACATAGGCCCAGCTTCCGATTTGATTCTTTGCAGACAATCCTTTATTTCTGCAAGCTGCTTTCTGTTCATCTGCGACAGGTCATGCGCAAACATAACAGCAGTGTCCACATATTCAGGGAAAAGTTCCTCCTGAATACCCGAAAGGCCGATTTCGACCTTTTTCCTTGATTCCGCGACAAGCCGCGCAAACTCAAGCTTTTGTTCCTCCGAAAGGCTGTATGCCTTATAGAGGTTCTCCTTCATATCTTCCGGCGCAGTCCTCTTGTTGTTTTCTATTGCCGAAAGATAAGCGGCAGAAAGATTGATTTTTTCCGCCATATCGCCCAAGCTCTCGTCGCTGTCAATGCGAATCTTCCTAAGAAACTTTGCGATTTCTGTAGCCATAAATACCTACCCGTTTTTACGGACTTCACCGTAGGATTTTTGTTAGCAAGGCGGTTTGCTACTTCCGCCTTATTTTTCTTTCTTGTTCATAATATATTACAGATATTTTATAGAGTCAATACTAAAAATATAAAAATATTTACAAATTGTAAATATAAACAAATCCATTGTGTATGGATAAGGCTTTCCACACACTGTGGAAAGGCGAGAAAAGAGGCTGTGGAATGAGCTATCCACAGGAAATGGAATGTATGGTATGATGGAAATAGGGAATTAAAAGATGGAAATTACAACACCAGAATTCATTGATAATGTACACAAAACTCTAAGTCAAAGTTTAAAAGAAGAAATAAAACCTGGTAGTAAAATATCTATTGCAGCTGCATGTTTTTCGATTTACGCGTATCAGGAATTGAAAAATGAATTGAAGAATATTGATGAACTCCGTTTTATTTTTACTTCTCCAACATTTGTGACTGAAAAGACCAAAAAAGAAAAGCGGGAGTTTTATATTCCACGATTAAATCGTGAGCGCAGTCTTTACGGAACAGAATTTGAAGTAAAGCTTCGCAATGAACTTAATCAGAAGGCTATTGCAAAAGAATGTGCAGAATGGATTAAAAAGAAAGCGGTTTTCAAATCAAACTCTACTCAACAGAATATGCCAAGTTTTATGAACGTAGATGAAACTGCATACAATCCTGTAAGAGAATTTACTGCTGTTGAACTTGGTGTTGAAAAAGGAAATAATGCAGCCTTTGCAATTACAAAAATGCAATCACCTATGAGTGTTGGTTTCTTGCAGATGTTTGAACAGTTCTGGCAGAATAAAGATATTATGCAAGACGTTACCGAACAGGTAATTGAAAACATTAGTTCTGCATATAATGAGAATTCACCAGAGTTTATTTATTTTGTTACACTTTATAATATTTTCAAAGAGTTTTTGGATGATATTAGTGAAGACGTTCTGCCAAAAGAAGCTACAGGATTTAAGCAGAGCGCAATCTGGAATAAACTTTATAACTTCCAGCAGGATGCTTGTCTTGCAATCATAAATAAACTTGAAAAATATAACGGATGTATTCTTGCAGATAGCGTCGGTCTTGGTAAAACATTTACTGCATTGGCTGTAATAAAGTATTACGAAACACGTAATAAAAATGTTCTTGTTTTGAGTCCGAAAAAGCTTTCAGATAACTGGAATACATACCGTGATAATTATTCTAATAATCCACTTATAGAGGATCGACTCAATTATAAAGTTCTTTATCATACTGATATTGGCCGTAGCAAAGGTTTTTCAAATGGAACTGATTTAGGACGATTACGCTGGGATACTTATGATTTAATTGTATACGAGCGAAGTTAGCAAACATTAGTTCTGTTGAAAAGATGCTTTCTTCACTAGAAACAGCTGAAAAAGATTCAATCATTTCAGAACTTAATTGTTTACTTGATAATGCTGTCGAAAAATCAGACGATACGTGGGATGAAATTAATGATGATTCTATATTTTTCGATATTAAGAATAAAATTCTTTCATTAACAATTAATGTTTTATAAGGAAATTAATTATGACAGAAATACAAGATTATCAAATGGGTGAATTTGAAACTTTATATCATTATACTTCAGCAGATGGACTAAAAAGTATCATAGAAAACAAGACTCTAAGATTTAGTGATTATCGTTTTTTAAATGATATTGATGAACTTGAATATGGAAAGAAAGTTTTTAGTCAAGTTTTAGATGAACTTAAAAATCAAGAACCAAAATATATCGATTATATTTCTCAATGGGAATCTGAATTAAAATCAATTGAGCAAGGAAAAATTAAATATTTAAAACCTGTTTCACCAGGAAAAAATGGTACAGTTAATTGCATACAATGTGAAAGCCAAAATTATCATTATTATATACTTTCATTAACAGTTTTAGGTGATAATAAGGATATGTGGAATATGTATTCTGGAAATAATCCTGGATACAGAATTAAAATTAAAGGAAATGAATTAATGAATTATTTTTATAGTATTCGTGATAGCTATATGTCTAAAGGTATACTTTTTTCCACAGAACATAGAATGCCAGTTTTTTATGGTGAGGAGGCAATAGAATATATAAAAAATGCACTAAAAATAGAATTCATAAATGGAAATTCATCTATCTCACAATTTGGTTCAATATTTAAGTATTTGGCATTTGTAAAAGATGAAGCTTTTCGTAGTGAGAGTGAATATAGATTAGGATTTTGTTTTGTGGATGAAATGGATAATTCTGAAATAAATAGAGAAAACGCCAAAAAGGTATTTATGAATAAAAATGGAACGATATATCCATATATGGAATTTCAGAATTTCCCGTTCGATAAAATTGTTGAAGAAATAATGATTAGTCCGTACAACAAATCTGAATTGGCTGAAATTGGATTAAAAGAATTCTTACGTGCGAATAAACTTGAAAATGTAAAGATAAAAAGATCTGAAATTAGAATCAGATAGGAGTGAATAATCTTATGGCAGAACTTCTAATTACTAGAAACAACTAAAACCAGGAGGTATCCACATGACACTTTTAGAAGAAATCCAAAATGGAGAAACAGAAACTCTTGAATTCAAGCGGGAAATCCCATCAAAAGACTCAAAACTTATGAAAACTGTTGTTGCTTTCTCTAATTGTCATGGCGGTCGTATTCTTTTTGGTGTTGATGATGAAACACATGAGATTGTAGGTATTGAAAACGAAAATGTATTTAAGTTTATGGATTCTCTTGCGGATATGATAAGCGAGACTGTTGAGCCACAAGTGATACCACGCATTACTTTTGAGACCATAGAAGATAAAACTGTCGTTGTTGTTCAGATTGTTGCTGGGCAGAATCAGCCATATTTTCTAAAAGCAGAAGGAATGAATGATGGTGTTTATATCCGTGTGGCGGCAACTACAAGAAAAGCTGAGCGTGAAAAAGTAAAAGAACTAATGCTTTGGGGTGAGGGTAAGTCTTATGATAAGATTTTTGAGAATCACGAGCCTGTCACAGAAGAGTCCGCCTTACACTTGTGCAAGGCGATAGAAAAATTGAACGGTAAAAATCCTGTTACACTGGAAAACATAAAAAGCTGGGGACTTATTAAAGGTGAAAACGGAAAACTTCTTCCTTCAATAGCATTCAGACTTTTGGAAACCAGTGATATTCATTTTGCACAAGTTCAGTGTGGAGTGTTTCGTGGGACAGACAAAGTTTTTTTTATTGACCGAAAGGAATATTCTGGTCCAATTTATGAACAGATTGAAAACGCCTACAATTTTGTTATGCAGCATATTAACATTGGAGCAAAAATTGAAGGTTTGTACCGGAAAGATATTCCAGAAATTCCTGCTGAAGCAATTCGTGAACTTATTGTAAATGCAGTCATGCACAGAAACTATCTTTCTCATTCATACATTCAAATATGCATTTTTGACGACAGGTTAGAAATTACAAGCCCTGGAGGTTTGTACGGTGGACTTACTATTGAAAAAATGCTAAAGGGAAGTTCCAGTATTCGAAATGAACTTATTGCGGATACATTTTTACGCATGGGCATTGTGGAAAAATGGGGAACAGGAATAAAACGCATTGCAGATTTATGCCATGAGCATGGTTTGGGCGAAGTTGAATATTCTTCTGATGATGAAAGTTTTACTGCGATTATAAGAAGAACTAGAAAAGATTTGTTTGACATGAATGTCCCTAAAACGACAGCAGAAATGTCCCTAAATGTCCCTAAAAAATCAGTGGAACTTCACCAGAACTTCACCGAAACTTCACCAGAACTTCACCAGAACTTCACCGAAAATCTTTCGGATTCTGTATTAAATACTTTTGAAGAAATAAAGAAAAACCCGAGAGCAACTGCAGAAGCTCTTGCCAAAATATTAGGTGTTTCTTCAAGGACAATAAAAACACATTTTTCAATCTTAAAAGATAAAGGCTTGATTGCATATTCGGGTAGTACGAAATCAGGTCATTGGATTATAAAAGATATTGCAGAAAAGGAATAAATATGAAGATTCAATATAAAGACCAAAGTTTCCAGACAGATGCTGCAAAAGCTGTTGTAGATGTTTTTGAAGGACAGCCTTATGCTACAAACTCTTATATTATAGATGCCGGAAATGTAATGCAAGGACTTGAATTTACAGGATGGAATAATAATCCTGTAATTCAAGATTTAACAGATCCTAAAATACTTTATAAGATAAATGAAATTCAACGTAAAAATCAGCTTAAGCCAGATGACCATTTATTTGGTAGATATAACTTAACCATTGAGATGGAAACTGGTGTTGGTAAAACTTTTACTTACATCAAAACTATGTATGAACTTAATCAGGCATACGGCTGGTGTAAATTTATTATAGTTGTTCCTCCAATTGCAATTAGAGAAGGTGTTTATAAAACCTTCCAGACAACAGAAGAATACTTTGCATTAAAATACCAGAAGAAGATACGTTTCTTTATTTATAATTCTACAAGACTTACTGATATAGAACACTTTGCTTCAGATAGTTCTATAAATGTTATGATTATTAATAGTCAGGCATTCAATGCTACTGGAAAAGATGCCCGCCGTATTTACATGAAGCTTGATGAATTCCGTAGCCGAAGACCGATTGATGTTATTGCTAAAACAAATCCAATTGTCATAATTGACGAACCACAGTCTGTTGAAGGTGAAAAAACAAAGCTCCGGCTTAAAGAATTTAATCCTTTAATGACTTTACGGTATTCAGCAACTCATCGTGAAAATTACAATATGATTTACCGTTTGGATGCTATGGAAGCATATAACAAGCGTTTGGTAAAAAAGATTCGAGTTACTGGTATTACTCAGAATGGAACATCTTCTACAGACAGTTATATATATTTAGCAGGAATCAATCTTAGTTCTGGAAATCCTACTGCAACTATCGAATTTAATTTCAATACAGCTACAGGAACTAAGAAAATAACTCGTACTGTAAATGAAGGTTATAACCTTTATGATAATTCCAATGGCCGTGAAGAGTATAAGAATAACTTTATAGTTACACGCATTGATGGTCGTGATAACTCAATTGAGTTTATGAATGGCATTAAGCTTTTTGCCGGTGAAGTTACTGGAAAAGAAAATGAAGACAATATTCGTGCTATCCAGATTAGAGAAACAATCAAAGCTCATTTGGAACGTGAACGCCAGCTGTTCTACAAAGGTATAAAAGTTCTTTCATTGTTCTTTATTGATGAAGTTGCAAATTACCGTATTTATGGCAAAGGTAGTGATTACAGCAATGGTAAATATGCTGACATGTTTGAAACCATATATGATGAAGTTGTTGAAGAAACAAAGAAAGAATTAGATTTGTATCCTGAATACATTGCTTATCTTGATTCAATTGAAACAAAGAAAACTCATGCGGGCTATTTTAGCCAAGATAAAAAGGGTAATTTTACAGAATCAAAATTAAGTGACAAAAAAGAAAAGACTTCAGACGACGTTGATGCTTATGACCTTATTATGAAGGATAAGGAGCTTCTTCTTGACCGTGATCCAAAAAAATCTCCTGTCCGATTTATTTTTAGTCATTCAGCATTAAGAGAAGGTTGGGACAATCCAAATGTTTTCCAGATTTGTACTTTGAAACAAAGCGGAAGTGATGTTCGTAAACGCCAGGAAGTAGGCCGAGGTCTTCGTCTGTGTATTAATGAAAACGGTGAGCGAATGGATGAAAGCCTTCTTGGAAATGATCTTCATAATATTAACTGTCTTACTGTAATTGCCAGTGAAAGTTATGAAAAATTTGCAAAAGAACTTCAAACCGAATTTGCAGAAAGTATTGGTGATAGGCCTGTAAAAGTTACGGCAGAATTGTTCAAAGGTAGAGAACTTATTGATAAAGATGGTAACAAGAAAGTTATAGATAAAGAAATGGCAGATGCTGTCTTCTATGACCTTGTTATGAATCAATACATAGACAAGAAGGGCTTGCTCACAGACAAATATTATGATGACAAAGCAAATGGCAATGTTGAAGTTGCAGAAGAAGTTAAAGACTATGCAGATTCTATAATTAATATTTTGGATTCTGTTTATAATCCATCTTTACTTGCTCCAGAAGATACAAGAAAGAATAATGTTACTCTTTCTCTAAATAATAAGCAGGCAGCTTCCAAAGAGTTTAAAGAATTATGGTCAAGAATTAATCATAAGACAGTTTATGCAGTTGATTTTGACACAGATGAGTTAATCAAAAAGTGTATTGTTGCTATTGATACACATTTGAAAGTTGCGAAAGTTACTTACACAGTAAAAAGTGGAAGTATGGAAGAAATTCAGTCTAAAGAAAAGCTTGCTGATGGTACATCTTTTGTAATGGATAGTCATTCTACAGAAAATGCTCAGATAAGCATTAACAATTCTGTAAAATATGATTTGATTGGAAAACTTGTTGAAGAAACAAATCTTACTAGAAAAACAATTGTAGGAATTCTTAAAGGAATTCTTGCTTCAACATTTGACCAGTTTAAGGATAATCCTGAAGAATTTATTATTAAAGCTGGTAACTTGATTAATGAACAGAAAGCAACAGCTGTAATTGAACACATTACATATAATGTTCTTGATGAAACATACGACATGAAAGAAATCTTTGCAGATGCTCAAATCAAAGGAAAGCTTGATGTTAATGCAATAAAGACAAAAAAACAACTTGTATGACCATGTTGTATATGATTCATCAAATGAAAGAAAATTTGCAGAAGAATTAGATACCAGTGATGAAGTTGCTGTTTATGTAAAACTTCCTGATGGATTTTTTATTGCTACACTAATGGGACATTATAATCCTGACTGGGCAATTGCTTTCTATGAAGGAAAAGTTAAACATATTTACTTTATTGCTGAAACAAAAGGTTCTATGTCAACTTTACAGCTTCGTGGAATTGAGGATGCTAAAATACAGTGTGCTAGAAAACATTTTGCAGCATTAAGCTCTGATAATATCAAATATGATGTTGTTGATAGTTATAAGAGTTTAATGGAAATTGTGATGAAATAGTTTTCTTATAAATTGGCAAATAATCAAAAAATATACGGAGATAATTATGATTCAAAATATTACTATTCGTGTACCTTGGACTGATAATGGTTGGTGTGGAAAAGTTTGTAATCATCCATGTGGAAATACTGATTGTCTCCGTTTAAAAAATATTTACGAAAACAAAAATGAAGTTGAAGAAGAAAAAATCGCAGGAAAGCCATTAAAAGGTATTGAAAAACAAGTTCCTTGTATTGCTGAAGGTGTTGCCTTTATGTCTCCAGATGAATTAGTTAGAACTGTAATTCATCCGTATAAAGCGAATAATCCAAAAACACATGGGCACTTCTTAGATACAGATGAACATTTTGTTCCTTACTCTTTACCTGCGAGACCTTTCTTGTGGACTATGAAGAGAGGTAAAGATTTTGAAAAGTATGACATTGACTATCAGGCAAGCAGAGAACCACAATTAGATTTTGAAAATGCTTGGGTACAGGATGCAGAAAATCACCAAGCAATCTTCAAAAGATTTTATGAAAATATCATTCCAAATAAATCTCTTGTTTTTGCCTATGCTAAACAAGTTCCGTTTGTAGATGACCCGAGACGTATTGTTATTGCAGTTGGTTTTGTTGAAGAAGTTATACCATCAGTTGAACATAATCACACAGATGCCGGGACTCTGAGGTCTTATACGTGGGAAACTATGATTCGCCATTCTATTAGAGAAAATGGTGAAAACGGTTTTCTTATGCCGTATTACAAATTAATGGAATATGCAAAAGACCACTCAGATTTTGATATTAGACTAGCAACTGTTTATGCTTCGGAAGATTATCATTATGAGTTCTCTTATGCTACAGAGCATTTGAGCCATGACGGAACTATTGATACTCTACTTAGAATTATAAAGGCATTTGAATATATTGGTCAATTTGATGATATCGAAATTCCTACTCAAAAATATATTAACTGGTGTAAAAACAAATTAAAGAAAGTCTGGGAAGAAAGAGGCGGTTATCCAGGATTGGGTGAAATGCTTTATGCTTTTGGTGTAAAGAAGGGACTTCCTATTTCTGAAAAAATTAAGGATTATGCAAAGGAAAACAGTGTTACTGTTTTTTCTTGTATTGAAGATTTGTTTGCAAAGAAAGCTTCATATTTGCCTGAAGAATTAACTAATTCAATTACACCAGAAATTGTTGATGCTTGGAAAGCTTTATCTACAGAACGAAAAGCATTGTTTGAATTATTAAGTCGATTCAGTTTATCTGAACTAAATCCAAAATATAACAGGTACGATTATCTTTTTAATACTGAAAAGCGAAATAAATTTAATAAAACATGGACAGATAAAGATATTCTTGAAAATCCTTATACAATTTATGAAAGAACTAGATATCTTATGCCTGAATTAAGAGTTCCGGTTCGTTTTGTCGATATGGCAATTTTCCCAAATGAAATAATACAGGAAAAGTATCCTTTGGCAGCTTCTTCTAAATTGGAAAATGGAACAGATAAAAGACGAAAAAGAGCTTTAATTGTTGATTATCTGGAAAATCAATCAGGAAATGGTCATTCATTATATCCAATCTGGATGACTATAAATGCCATTACTGAATTGCCGATTGAACCTTCTTGTGAAATTACTGGTGATATTATATTTGGCTGTAAAGAGTTTCTTGAAGCTCAAATTAAGTTCGTTGAAATGGCGAAAAAGAACAATCCTGAAAGCGAACAAAAAGCATTCCAGTTGAAGAGACTTTATGAAGCTGATGAATTAATAGAAAGTAAAATTACAAAACGTCTGGAATCAAAAAATCCACATGAAGTAAATGCAGATTGGCAAGCTATTCTTACAAAGGCTTTTGGAGAACTCGATCCTAATGATAAGGATGAAGCAAGAGCTCGAGAAGAAAAAATTGCCATATTAAAAGAACTTGCAAAATCAAGACTTTCTGTTTTAATTGGTGGAGCTGGCACAGGAAAAACTACATTGTTATCTTTACTTTGTAGTGCAGAACAAATAAAGAATGAAAGTGTACTCTTATTAGCACCAACTGGTAAGGCTCGTGTAAAAATGATGCAGGCCATGAAAAAAATGGGAATTACAGCGGATGCAAAAACAGTTGCTGGATTCTTGATGGGCTCTAATCATTATTTTTATAAGACTGGTGAATATAAACTTACAGGACAAGAGGCTGATAAAGTTGCAGATAATGTAATTATTGATGAAAGTTCAATGCTTACTGAAGAAATGTTTGCAGCTCTTATGGAAGCTCTTGCAAAAGCAAAGAGAATTATTTTTGTTGGTGACCCAAATCAATTGCCACCTATTGGAACAGGAAGACCTTTTGTTGATTTAGTAAAGAAGCTAAGCGAGAATATTCCTGAATATATTTTCCCAAGAGTTGGTAAAGGTTTTGGTCATTTACAAACAACGCGTAGACAGCGAGGAATTAAAGGTGAAGTTAGATTTGATGTTGAACTATCTAACTGGTATAAGTCCGACAATGTAGAACTAGATGAAGATATTTTCACAAGACTTAAGATAAATGATACAAATGGACATGTAACTTTTAAGCGATGGACGACTAATGAAGAGTTAGAAAAACTTGTTTTTGAATCTATAACAGAAGTCCTGCCTGATAATATTGATGATATTGAGCATTTTAATCTTTCATTGGGTTCTACAGAAAAAATCAAAGGATATCAATATTTTAATAAAGGATGTGCTGTCAAAGCTGAAGAATGGCAGCTGCTTGCTCCTGTTAGAAATATGCCATATGGTGTAATTAATCTTAATCACATTATTCAACAAAAATATAGAAAAGATTACCTAGACCTTGCAAATAATACTTACTTTATTCCAAACCGCATGGGACCAGAAAGTATTGTTTATGGTGATAAAGTAATCTGTATTAAAAATGAAAAACGTGATGCATTTCCAAAGAGCGAAGATAATCTGAATATGGTTGCAAATGGTGAGATAGGAATTGCCATGGCTAATTGGAATAAAGGTCAGTTTTTGAATGTTGAATATGCTTCGCAGCCTGGAATAACTTATGGATATTCAAAGCGAGATTTTGGAGAGGAAGCCGAAGCTATACTGGAACTTGCTTATGCTTTGACAATTCATAAAGCACAAGGCTCTGAGTTTGGAACTGTAATTCTAGTTTTGAATGACCCCTGCTTATTACTATCTAAGGAACTTTTATATACTGCAATTACGCGACAGATAAATAAACTCGTTATTCTTTATAACAAGGATGCAAGTAACTTACGAGATTATTCCAATTCAAAATATTCAGAGATTGCGAAACGCTTTACCAGACTTTTCCATGTACCAAGCATTGTAAAAGTTAATGACCGTTATTATGCCGAGAACCTTGTTTATAAAACAGAACGAGGCGAAATGGTTAGATCAAAATCCGAAGTCATAATTGCAAATATGCTTTATGAAAATCAAATCCCATACACTTATGAAAAAGAATTAGATGTAGGCGGATATAAGAAGATTCCTGATTTTACAATTGAAGATGAAGAAAGCGGCGATGTTTGGTATTGGGAACATTGTGGTATGATGAATGATAAGAATTACGAGAATCGCTGGAATGCAAAGGAAAAACTCTATGCAGCAAATGGAATTATTGAAGGAAAGAATCTTATTGTAACTAAAGAATACGGAAAAGGATTTGACTCTTCTGAGGTAAAAGCGATTATTGAGAAGCTTTTTAAGTGATAGCTGAGGGGAAGAAATGTTTAATACTGGCGACAGAGTAAAAAAAATTACCGATGGAAAAGTTGGTACTGTAAAAGGAACTATTAATACCGTTAATGGAACAAAATACCAGGTTCAATTTGATAACGGCGAAGCTGTCTATCTTTCTGAAGATATTCTTCAAGAATACCAAGAAATAAAAACTCCGTTAGAAGCTTTCTCGAATTTTCAATTTAATGGAATTGATGATTATAGACGCATTTTGGCTTTTCAACGTCTTACTGGTGATTTAACCAACATGTTCTATTCCATGAATAACACTTTAACAGAATATCTGCCACACCAGTTTCTGCCTGTAACTAAGTTTTTGCAATCCCCAGAAGAACGAATCCTTATCGCTGATGAAGTTGGTCTTGGTAAGACCGTTGAAGCAATGTATATCTGGAAAGAATTGGAAGCCCGCCGAAATGCAAAAAGACTTCTAGTAGTGTGTCCTGCCGTTTTACGGGGAAAGTGGAAAAGAGATATGGAAAATCTCTTTGGTATTCAAGCCAAAATTGTAAAAGCTGATGAATTATTAGATACATTCCATCTAATAGAGAAAAACCGAAATAGAGAACAATTTGCATATATATGCAGTATGGAATCCATTAGAACAAAGAAAAATGATACATACGATAAAGTAGGAAATTTAAACAGGGCCTTTGAAGAATTTGCAACAAACTATTCAGAATATGCTTTTAATTTAGTTATTATTGATGAAGCTCACTATTTAAGGAACCGAGAAACAGCAAATTTTAAAACTGGGGCACGTCTTAGAGATATAACAGAATCACTTGTTCTCCTTTCTGCAACGCCTATTCAGACTGGTTCAGAAAATCTTTATTCTATTATGAATCTTCTTTCGCCTGAAAGATTTGATAATGAATGGTCTTTTGATTATATGCTTAAAAAGGATGGAATTTTTATACAGTTAGCTAACTGTTTACAAAGACCTTCCTCAACAATAGAAGACTTTAACAATATACTCGAAGAAAATTCTTTTTCAACACAGGAAGAAAATGAACTTATTCAGGAAATTATTGAGAATAAGAGTGATATTTTTTATTCAAATGAAAAAAGAATGCAGTATTCTGAAGACTTGAGAGGCCAAGTTTTCTATAATAACCTCTTTAATAGAACCAGACGTAGATTTGTATTTGAAAATACTGCAAAACGAAGACCATTTGCTGTCGAATTCGATTTATCTCCTAATGAAATGGATATTTATCGTAGAGTAACAAGACTTATACGAGAAATGTCAAAGGGGCATTCAGAAATTATGACATTTGCTTTAATCGCACGACAGAGACAAATGGCCAGCTGTTTACCAGCAGCTTTCAAAGACTGGTTACAAAAATATAAAGAACAAGATTTTGACATATCAGAAGACGAAGGTTACGAAGCGTCAGAGTTTGATAATGATGACGACGAAGAAGAGATTACTTCTAGTAAGAATGTATATAATGATCTTAAACCATTTTATCAGAAAATTGGTGTTGAATTTACAGATGTAAGATATGAAGATTTAAAAAAATCTGATTCAAAATACAATAAGTTCCTTGAAAGCCTAAAAGACCTTCTTGAGAAAAATCCAAAAGAGAAAATTATTGTATTCTCATTCTTTAGAGGTACTAACGAATATCTAGAAGAAAGATTGCAAGAAGATGGGATTAATGTAGTTGCCATAAAAGGAGGTATGGGCTCACTTAAAGATGAAAAACTAGAAGATTTTAGAACAAACGATAATATCAATGTTCTTATTTCGTCTGAAGTAGGTTCTGAAGGTTTGGACTTACAATTTGCAAGTGTTGAATATAATTACGATTTACCTTGGAATCCAATGAGACTTGAACAAAGGATCGGACGTATCGACCGTATTGGTCAGAAAGCCGATGTGTTGCGCATTTACAACTTATACTGTCAAAATACTATTGAGGATAGAATCCTTGAAAGGTTGTATGAGCGTGTTAAAATATTTGAAAACTCAATTGGCGATATGGAAGATATCGTCGGTCAACCTATTCAGGACCTTGCTGTAGAAATATTAAATCCAGAATTAACTGATGAGGATAGGAAAGAAAAAGCAGAACAAAAAATCCAGGTTCTTATCAATCAACGAATGATGAATAACCGCTTGGAAGAAGAATCTGGAGTTCTTAATGAATACCGTGATATGGTACTCAATTCTATTGAAATTGCAAAAACAAATAGACGTTGCATAGATGTAGATGAACGTATTTTTGTAATAAAAGACTTCCTGAAAAATTATTTCCCAGGAACCTCATTCTATCAAGATAAAGATAATGAAACAAATTATGTTATCGATCTTTCTAATGATGGAATTTTTAATTTTAGAGATTTTAGAAGGCAGGTTCATCTTACAAAACCAACTTCGATTGATTCAGGAGAATGTACATTAGCGTTTTCTCCTGATACAAAATCGAGACGTCGAAGAAATATCGAAATTGCAGATTTAGACCATCCTATTTTTGACTGGATAAAATGGACAATCAATAAAGAACCTATCAAATCTACAGGTTGTTCGGCACTTACAATGAAGCCATTTGACCAGTTAAAAGCTGGTTCTTACATTTATTATATCCAAAAATGGCAAAAAGATGGAGTCGAAAGAGCTTCCGAATTAAAGTATTTTGTTATAGCTGTTAGTGACAATACAATTTTAGATGATAATCTAAGCGAAAAGATAATGAATACTGCAATAACAAAAGCAAGTACTCTTGTTAATACTGAAATAAGAATTAATGATTTTGAACCATACTTCAGTTCTGCTCAGGATTTAATTAATCATGCCTGGAAGAAGTTTGAAGAATATGAAACAAATTATATGAGAAGAAGCAAGTTTCTTTATAAAAAACAGGTAGATTTTGTAAATTTTACGGCCGACAAGAAAATTGAATCAAGGAAGAAGGCAATTGAAACATTGAGACTTGAAGGAAGGAAACAAAGCCTAATATCTATGCAAGAAAAACAAATTGACAAAATTAATAGAGAGCGTAGTCAAAAATTAGACGAACTATCAAGAAATCAATTGAATGCACCATCTGTTCAAGACTTAGGAATTGGAGTCTTAATAGTAGAGTAGGAGAGAATCTATATGCCAGCACCACAATTATCGTCTTTTAGACGTCAAACAATTAATAGCATTTTCATTGGAATAGACTTTGGAACATCCTTTACAAAGGTTTCTTATAGTTATGCCCCCTCTCAAACTCCACAAATAGAAACAATACAATGGGAAAACGAACAAGACCCATTTTTCAAGCAAACAGTTCTTTATATTCAAAATGGACGATTATATTTTGATAAACCTGCTGGAGAATCTAAGGAAGTAAAATATTTTAAGTATTCTATTATTGAAGAAAGACTTAGAAACAATGTTGAGAAAACAAAGAATAGTTTTGGAGAAATGTGTTGTGTCTACTATCTAGCACAGATAATAAGCCGTACTCTAAAAAAAATACAGGAAAAGCTGCATATCATAAATATGGATGAAATGCGAATTTCAGTGAATATGGGCGTCCCTTTAGAAAACTTTTATCAAGAAGAAAATAAGAACAACAAAGGTAAATATCAAGATATTCTAGAAGATGCAATTCTATTGGCTGGAGGTTGTAAAGTAAAAGCTATACTTCCGCAAAATCAGGTTTTAATAACTAATCTTGATTCTGTTTATTCAGAGATGCAAGAAAAAAAAGCTAAACTTAATTGGAATGTAAATGTTTATCCTGAACTTGCAGCAGAACTGTTATTGTATCATCAGTCAGATTTCGTAAAAGATGGAGTCTATGCAATTATTGATATTGGTGGTGGTACAGTTGATATGGCTTTATTTCAAAAAATAACTTCTGACACAACAAAAAATCCAAATATGTATTGTTTAGCTCAGAAAGTCCTGCCATATGGTGTTGAGATTTTACAAACCGCCCCTGAAACAATATCAAACACAGAATTCAAACAAGTCTTTTCACTAATGTTAAATGAATCAAAACATTATCTGGATGTAGATTACTCACAGTATGATAAGATTGATGTTTTCTTCTTAGGAGGTGGCTCAAATAATTCTTGGTATCTAAATAATATTAAGAATATGTCAGTCGAATATAAACTAGAACGTTCAGGTATTCCTGATTTGGCTTTCTCAAGGAGCATAAATGATTTTATTCAATCAGAAGAAAAATTACTCCGAAAAAATCAAAGACTTGTTATTTCTCAAATGTTAGCACGTCATAGAGATGAAATTGATAATGTAAAGGGATTCCCTGATTTCTATAGGCAAGAGTTAAGAGAGCGTCCTAAATTTGATGGTCCCACTTATGATGATATCTTATATGAACGTAGCTCAAAGTATTGGGATTAATGGAGAAAGTTTATGGATAACGAATTGATACAATTATTTTTTGATCCAGCTACAGAAAATATTGATTGGGAAAAGAGAAAACCACGGATAACTCCTCAAAAGCAAACTAGCAAGAGTCAAGAAAAAAATAACAAAACAATTACTTCTTCTGTAAAACTGACCTCCAGAATGCCAGATAACTTTAAATCTTATATAGCAGAGGTAAATATAAGAATTGATGAATATAGACAGTCAGGAAGTAAAGAATTAAAAAATAAACTTGCTGATGATTATAAAATCATGTGTGTAAATTTTGACAATTATGGCAGACCTCTTGAAATGTCAAATTGTATTAACTGGCTATACTCATCGGTATATTGCAATCGAGTTTCCAACAAAGACACAACAACCAGAACAACATCAAAACCTCAACTTGCTTACTCTGAACGTGGTCTTCAAATACAAAATCGCCTAAAAGAAATAAAGCCATTGATTAAACAAAAATTAGAACCTGTTGAGATTAACGACCTAAGAAATGAATTAATTTTTTTGAGAGAAGAATTAACAAATTCTCCAGACATCTTCTCAAAATTTGACAATATTCCAATAAAAATTTCTCAAATCGATTCGTATTTAAGCAAGATTGGACAAGCTACAACAACCGATTCATTGAACATCATAAATGCTAATAAAGCCGAAACGGATAATAAAAACGAATCAAAAGTTTCTGGACAAACACAACGTGGAATTGAGATACAAGAAGAACTTGCTGTTCTGCGAGAAGAAACGAAGAGAAAAGATTTAAACCCTATAGAAAAGGAAAATCTAACAAATGCTCTTATAAAACTACAAAATGAAATAACTTCAAATATGGAGAAATTTTCAAAGTTTGATAGTATTCCAGTTAGATTAAATCAGATTGAGAATTACCTCGAAAAACTGAAAGATAAGGAAGAAATAAAACCAAAACCAAGAGGAACCATGCACAAGACAGATGTAGAAGAAAAGAAGGACGAGACATCAAAGAAAAAGAAGATGCAAGTAATCTGGAAATTTGGGTTATAGGAATAATATATGAATGACCTTCACGACATTGTATTCGTAACCGACAAATACGGCAGACGAAACAAGACTGGTGATATTGAAAAATTAGCATATGATTCTCGTAAAGATGTTTATTTCATCACTTACAAGGATGGAAAAACATATCCCTGTCGAAGTTGTGATATTCAGATTATTAAAAACTGTCTTAAAGATAAACAGTCTGCAACTGTGTTCGATTATCTTCTTCAGATGGCTCAGTTCAGTGACATTAAAAATGATGACGGTCAAAATCTTCTTGTAAAGAACCTTGAAAAATCTAGATTTGTAAATGAATTTTCTGTATTAGCAAGATATCTGAATCCTAAAAAAGGTAAAGAAGTAAAGTCAAAAATCCGTTCCCTGATATTCCCATTTGGCTGCAACAACAGTCAGTTTAAGGCTGTAAGTACAGCTTTGAATAATCAGGTAAGTATAATTCAAGGACCTCCTGGGACAGGAAAAACTCAGACAATTCTGAACATCATTGCAAATCTATTAATGCGTGATAAAACAGTTTTGATTGTATCAAATAACAATGATGCAACCAGAAATGTTTACGAAAAACTTGCTTCTGATAAATATGGACTTGGATTTATCTGTGCTTTCCATGGAAAGAAAGACAATATTGAGAACTTTTTGAAAAATCAGCAGCAATTCTATCCAGAATATCTTAAAGACTGGAAGAATAAATTGCCAGTTTTGTCTCCGCTCTTAGATGAAGATATTAAACATCTGGGAAAATATTTTGAAGCTAATGAGCGTATTTCTACAATCAAATCAGAATTAGCTGCACTTAAAATTGAATCTAAATATTTTGATAACTCAATTACAGATATTTACAGTAATAAAAAGCTATTGAAAAAATCTTCTGATGTTCTAATGAACTTGCTCCAGAAGATTCAATTTACTTATGAAGAGAAAGAAAAGTTTGGATTTTTTTGAATCTAAAACTTAAGGTTTCCTTTGGACTTGGAGAAAAAGGAAACTGGACAGTTAATCCTGACAAGCAATAGAAACAATTAAAGCTACTTATTATCCTATTAAAAAGAAAGAGCTTGAAAATGAATTATATGAAAAAGAAAGTATTGTAAAAGGCTTTAATCCTAACGATGTTTATGAAAAATGCTTAACGACTTTTAGGAGTGAAGTTGCAAAAAAGTATTCAGAGAAAACAGGGCGTACACAATTCAAGGATGGTAGAGAAATATATTTTAATCCTGCAAGTTTCGCCAGCGAATATCCTGTAATTCTCAGCACAACTTTTTCTTCCAGAGGAACAATCGGGCAGGGGACAGAGTTTTTGTTTGACTATGTAATTATGGATGAAGCTTCCCAGGTTGATGTTGTTACCGGAGCTTTGGCTTTATCATGTGCTAAAAATGCTGTAATTGTAGGTGATAAAATGCAGCTTCCAAATGTAATAGAAGAACAAAAAAGAAAGTTGTACAGGAACTCTTTGAACAAACTAAACTTCCAGAAGGCTATAATTATATTAATAGTTTTCTTGCATCGCTTGAACAGGTTTTACCGGATACACCTCAAACTTTACTTCGCGAGCATTATCGCTGCCATCCAAAAATCATCAATTTCTGTAATCAACAATTTTATGGCGGTAAACTTTTAATAATGACGGAAGATAAAGGGGAAACTGATGTTCTTGAAGCAATTAAAACAACTCCTGGTAACTTCTGTAAAGACCATTATAATCAGCGTCAAATTGATGTAATCAAAGAAGAGATTCTTCCTAAATACACTAAAGAAGAAATTGCAAATCTTGGAATTATTGCACCATATAATAATCAGACTGATGCAATACGTTCTCAAATCCCTGGTATTGATGCAGCAACAGTTCATAAATATCAGGGACGAGAAAAAGACAATATTATTATTTCTACAGTTGATAATGAAATTACGAGTTTTGCTGATGACGCTAATATGCTTAATGTTGCAATTTCACGTGCTAAGAAAAAACTTGCTGTTGTCCTGTCTGGAAATGAACAGCCGGAAAACTCTAATCTTGTGGCTTTATTAAAATATATCCAGTACAACAATTTTACTATTGAAGATAGTAAGGTTAATTCAATTTTTGATTTCTTCTACACTAAAGATACAGAAGCTAAATTTAAGTATCTTAAGGCTGCCAATAAAATATCAAAATATGATTCCGAAAATGCAATGAGTACGTTGCTCACAAACATCTTTGAAGAACCTAAATACTCAAAGTTCAGTTTTGTATTTGAAATGCCTTTGAAAGATGTTGTAAATAAAAACTATATGGGAGAACTTCCGGAAGAACTTTCAACATTTGCAAATCGAAGCTGGGCTCATGTGGACTTTACAGTTTTCAATCGAGTAACAAAAGAAATCCTTTTTGGAATTGAAGTGGACGGCTATAACTATCATAAAAAGGGAACTAGACAAGCTGAGCGTGACTTAAAAAAGAATGCAATCTTTGAACAAATCGGATTACCTCTTTTAAGATTAAGTACAAAAGGTTCGGGAGAAGAAAACAAAATAAAAGCACAATTAGATAAGTACCTGGGAGCAGAATAAACAATGCACAAAATAAAAATTACTGCAATCCGTAAAGCAGATTATAAGGATTTGCAGCAAAAATACGAGAATCCCATTCAACACGCCTGTGATATTCAGGAAGGACAGGTCTTTATTGCAAATGGCTGGCAGCGTCCTGAAGGGATGTGTGAATCAGCCTGGGAAAGCATTTCTCCTTTTGTAATGACTCTAGCACATGGTGGAGAAAACATTTACGACGGCTGGATGAAGAATCCTAAATCAGCAATGATAAGCTGTAATGATGGTTTTAGACCTGTTAGCTTCCTAATAGAAGTAATGGATGAATAAATAATTCTATGCAAATAGCCTACATCATCCAGAAATTCCGACGCCGCTCAATTTCGGTCAGCATAATGGCTGATAACAAAGTTTTTGTAAAAGCACCTTACGGCACAACCGAACGCACGGTTCAAGAGTTTCCCTCTGTGTCAAGATAGATGTCGCCTGATGGAGGGGCAGCTATATGACGTATACAACAACATTTAAGAAAGCAAAAGAACTTTTTCCTTTACGATGGGGCAAAAGAAATACAAAGCAATTTAATGCTCCAGAATTTGAAGTATTAAATCCAAAGAAGACAGCATAAAAATTATAAAGTATAGCGACAACTATATTGACACAGAGGGTGGAAAGTTTTGACGAAGACAGATATGGACAATTTATTTTTGGAATAATCTTATTGGTTATCTCATGTATAAACTTAAAAGTTTCTGGTGTGCTTTTATTGCTGATTCCAATTTTTTGTATTTGTGGAATGTTAATTTATTCTGCAATTACAATTTTGCTTTCTAGTGTTTAGTTTTGGACAATCGGAAATATGGATTTAACAGATAATGTTTACGATTTTCAAGAATTTTCTAAATATCTGCTTTCAATTTTTAACAAAGGTTTTCAATTGTTGTTTAGCGTAATTATTCCAATTGGTTTTACATCTTATTATCCAAGTTTAATATATTTAAGGTTTTCTTCTACAAACTTAATACTATCTTTGCTTACAATTCCTGTTTCAATTTTATTTTTTGTAGTTTCATGGAAGATTTGGCATATTGCTTTAAGGCATTATTCGAGCTCTGGACAATAAGTTTTACAATTATCTAATTAAAAATCAAAGTCATGTGTGCTTCTTTTATAAAGAAGCACACATGACTTTATATTAAAAAAAACAATTTCTTCTTATATATAGTGCAAATATATAAAATCAAATCAGAAATAAATGCATAATTATTCATAAAACCTATTGACATACTGGGATATAAGCACTAAGTTCTAATTGCCTAGTTTACATAGTGTTTTACTAGGTTAATAGAAAAGGAGGACTCTCGATGACAAAACAGAAGGATCTTTTAACAAAACTTTTAGAACTTACGTTGGCTTTAGCTTCTCTTGCAGTAATTACAAGCTTTACATCATGCCATTCTAGCGGAAAAAAGGTAATTACAGCTGAAACTGCAGGTCTTCCTGCTCCCTTTATCGTTACCTTAGACAACGAAAAAGATGCACTATATACAACAAAAGATGGTGTTTATTTAGGTGGATACGATATTGCCGTTTTAATAGAAGCTTTTAAAACCGAATACCTTAAGGATTACGAATTAGACCTGCGAGTAACAGCATTTGCTACTGCATTGACAGATGCCCAACAGGGTGTAATTGATTTTACAGTTAACAACTGGAGTTACAATGATTCTAGGGTTGAAAGTTATTATTTCTCATATCCCTACACAAAAACAAAGTACGAAATTATTTCTACAAAGGGTACAAGTTATCAGAGCTTTGAAGAAGTAGCTGCATCAGGCAAGAAAGTTCAGTCTAGTGCAGGAAACAATGTAGCTAATGCAATCGAAAGGTGGAACGAAGTAAATCCATCTAAAAAGATTATTCTTGAATATGTTGAATCTAATACAACTCAGGATCAGCTACAGAAAATAATCGACGGAGATTATGTTGGAATCGGTGATCTTCCAGTATATGCATCATATAAAACAGAATTCCCTGCATTGTTTGCACAGATTGAAGAAACAATATTATCAACTGAAAATTCAAATGCAATTACGCAGCATGCAACATCGCATTTATTGTTCGGAAAGACAAGTGCAAACTCACTTAAATATCAGGAGCTTTTCTCAAAGGCAATATACAGCCTGTATGAAAGTGGCAAGATTAAAGAATTGTCAGAGAAATATATCGGCTATGATATTGTTCCAGACAAAGAAGACTTTTATTACATCAATGGAAATCAAAACAAATAGATAAAAAGGCAGGTGATAAAATGACTTTTGCAGGTATTACTTTTTCTGATTATTTCTCATTTGATAAACTTTGGAAAAGAATTCCTGTACTGCTTGAATTTCTTCCAATTACGCTGCTGCTTACTTTAGTTGCATTTGTATTATCAACATTATTAGGATTAATAATTGCAGTAATACGCGTTAAAAAAATAAAAGTATTAAATACATTAACAAAAATATTTTTGTCAATAATAAGAGGAACTCCTCTTATCATTCAACTATATGTAATGCGATATGGTATGTCAGCAATATTGAGAGCATTTAATGGAGGAATTAACGTAAGGATTGATGGAATCTGGTATGCGTTTGTTGCATTAGGATTATATCAGGCAGCATTTACATCCGAAACAATTCGTGCTGCTTTGGAATCTGTTGACAGGGGACAAATCGAAGCAGCACAGGCAATGGGAATGTCATATCCGCAGGTATTAAAAAGAGTAATAATTCCTGAATCACTTGAAATTGCACTGCCTGGACTTGTCAATTCTCTTATCGGATTATTTAAAGGTACATCGCTTGCTTCGGCCTGTGGTGTAATCGAAATTACTTATAAAAATACATTAATTTCGGGAAACGATTACAGGTATCTTGAAGGTTACGTAGCTTTGGCAATTATTTATTGGATAATAACATTTATATTGGAGCAGTTCAGCAAAAATATAGAATCAAGAATTAAAATTCCTGATAATGTTGAATCTATTAATACTGCTAAAAATAATTCAAGGAGAAAGTTTGCTTAGATGATAGAAATAAAAGGATTAAAGAAAAAGTTTCAGGATAATATTGTTTTAGACGGAATTAATCTATCTATTAACAAAGGTGATATTATCGGAATAATCGGTCCTTCTGGAACAGGAAAATCAACATTACTGCGCTCCATTAATCTGCTTGAAAAACCAGAAGAAGGAAGTATTTCAATCGGCCAGACATCTGTATCACTGCCGCTTAAAGGAAGTGATAAGAAAAAAGCAATTGAATTAAGAAAAAAAACGGGGATGGTGTTCCAAAGATTTAATCTATTTGAACACAAGACGGCCTTGGAAAATGTAATGGAAGGTCTCTTAGTCGTTCAGAAAAAATCTAAGGAAGAAGCAAAAAAAATAGCATTGGAAGCACTTGATGAAGTCGGCTTATTAAACTGGCAGAATCATTATCCAAAGCATATGTCCGGCGGTCAGCAGCAGCGTGTTGCAATTGCAAGAACGCTTGCAATGAGACCGGAAGTAATATTATTGGATGAACCGACGAGTGCCCTCGACCCTGAATTAATCGGAGAAGTTTTAACCGTTATCCAGAAAATTGCAGGGCAGGGATACACGATGGTTTTAGTTTCGCACGAAATGAATTTTATAAAAAAAATATCCAACAGAGTATTATTTCTTGAAGGCGGACATATCATTGAAGACGGTTCACCCAAAGATGTTTTTGAACATCCAAAAAGTGAAAGGGCAAAAGAATTTTTTGTAAAAATGGAAATATTAAAAGACCCAGAATACATAATTTAATGGAGGAATTAAAATGGCATTTTCATGTGGAATTCAAGCTCACAACGATAAGATTAAAAAGGAAAACAGCAGCGTACAATACAATGTAGAATATGATGATAACCTCGCTGCATATTTTGCATCACAGACAGGAATCAAACCCCGCGCAACGATGAAAGACGGAGAATTAAATGAAAAAGGATATTGGATCAGACAGACCAATTATTTCACGACTCCGTTCGGAAACAAGGAAGGCGAACTCAAGGCAGAAAAAGACAGGTATACAATTTACTGGACATACCTATGTAACTGGAGCAACAGACCTGTTCTCGTAAGAGATATATTAGGCCTTCAGAATGTAATTGATGAAGTCGTAGTTGATAAAACAGGCGACACAAATATTTACGGATGGGGATTTCCTTACGAAGAAGGATTTAGGGATAAAAAAACTAATGCTTATTTTCTTGCAGAATTTTATAAAAATGCAGATCCGGATTACAAAGGAAGATCAACGACTCCGACACTGGTTGATACGATTACAAAAAAAGCAGTCAACAACGACTACCATAGATTAACCAATTATATCGAAGTTAATTTTAGAAAATTCCAGAAGGCCGATGCTCCTGATTTGTATCCGGTAAAATACAGGAAGGAAATTGACGAGTTTAACGACTGGCTTTTCCCTAATATTAATGACGGACACTACAGACAGGCATTTGCAACTTCTCCAGAAGCATACAAGGACGGATACAATGCATTCCATTCTGCACTCGAAAAGTTAGACAAGCGTCTTGAAACAAACAGATTTGTATTCGGAGATTATATTACGGATTCTGACATTAGGATTTTTGTTTCACTCGTAAAATGGGAAACTGATTTTTATATGCTTGACGTTGGACCGCAAAAAAAGAGAATCCGCGAATATACGAATATCTGGGGATATTTAAGGGATTTGTTCTCGATAAAAGAATTTAAGCGATATGCAAACCTTCCATCAACAGAATACAATAAGGAACACAGAAAATATAGCTTCGGTAATTATTTGACAAGAATTGCTTCTCAAATTGATTACGAAGCTGAATGGGCAATCGGTGATGAAAGAAAAAAATTATCAAGCGATCCAGACAATGTATACCTTAAGCATCCAGCAAATGAGACGGTTGAAGACTATATAACAGAAATAAGTCCTTCTCAGTGGAATGTTGATACTATCGAAGCAAGAAGCAACAAAATATTTAATATATCTGTTGATGCAAGTATTAATCCATTAAAAGGTCTCCTTAAAAATAATTAATAAATAGGAGATAAATTAATTATGACAGCTTCGGAATCAGAGTTTATATAATATAATTTATAATAAAGGGTGTATCATGAAAGCAATAAGAGTAGATAAAGACTGGCAGAAATCACTGGTTTATTATATTAGATATAAGTTTGTGACCGAAGCTGCTAGAACAAATTCAGACAAAAGGGATTTTTTTACTGTAGATTGGGAATTTGAAGGAGATAAAGATTTGGATAGATATATATTAATTTTAGATGATAACGATAATCCTGTCTCTACGGTAAGATTTTTAATCGACGATAATAATTATGGCATGATTGAACGTGTCAGAACTCTGCCTGGTGAAGAAAGAAAAGGTTACGGTAAAACTGCGATGATAGAAGGCGAAAACTGGTTAAGAGATTTAGGGGTAAAGAAAGCTTTTGTAGAGGCAATACCTGCTGCTCTGCAATTTTATGAAAAGACAGGATATGCATATAGCAATAATCAAGATGTATTAAAAAAACATGATGATTTATTTTTAATGGAAAAATCATTATAAATACAATAATAAAAAGGATGAATAGTACATATTATTGATAACTAGGCATTTTCATGAATGACTTTTATTACTATTTTTATAATTAAGAGAGTATAGAATGAACAAAGAAAGATTATTACGTGAATTTAATAAATTAATTTCTTTTGACAGTCCGTCTTTTTATGAAGATGAGATTGCATTTTATCTGTACGATAAACTTAAAGAATTAGGTCTTGAAGTATCAATGGATAATGCGTTAGAACAGATTACTGGAAGAAAAACAAAGGCCGGAAATATATACGGTTTTTTAAAAGGAAATACCGAAGAAGATCCAATATTATTTTCATCACACATGGATACTGTAAAGCCTGCACAGAATAAAAAGGCTGTAATTCAAGATAGAATTGTAAAATCTGCAGGTGATGCTGTATTAGGAGCCGATGATGCAACTGGTATTGCTGAAATAATTGAAATGCTAACTTCAATAAAAGAAGAAAAATTAAGTCATCCAGATATCGAAGTAATTTTTTTTGTTGCTGAAGAAGAATTTGGAAAGGGAAGTGCAATATTTGATTATTCAAAAGTAAAATCTAAAATTGCCTATGTACTTGATTTAAGTGGAAGGGTTGGAGACGCTGCAATTTCTGCTCCTTCTATTATTTCATTTGAACTTACTGTAACTGGAAAGGCTTCTCATGCAGGATTTGAACCCGAAAGCGGAATTTCATCAATAATGGCAAGTGCAAAAGCAATTTCGCGTATAAAAACAGGAAGAATTAATGACGAAACAACATTAAATATTGGAACAATCAGCGGAGGAGTAGGAAAAAATATCGTTCCCGAAAAAACATTTGTTACTGGCGAAGTCAGAAGCATGAATCATGATTTTGCACTAGAACAGATTAATAATATAAAAAGAATATTTAACGAAGAAGCTGTAAAACTAAATGCAAGCGTTGATTTTAGTTATATCGAAAATATTTTTGCCTATAAAATAGATAAAAAGGAATGTGTCGTACAAAAGTATTTAAGTGCAGTTGCAAAAGCTGGCTACGAACCTCCTAAATTGATTAATACATTCGGAGGTTCGGATAACAATACATTCAATAAAAAAGGAATACATGGAATTGTAATTGCTAATGCAATGAATGATGTGCACACGACAAAAGAATATTTTGAACTTGAAGAATTTTATAAGGCTACAAATATCTGTATTGCTTTAGCAACAAGTTAATTCTACTGCCAAATGTTTTAATAACAATTCTTTTATTGTATATGTGTAAAATATTTATCAATTGCTTTTGCAAACTCTTTAGGGCAAGCATTTTGTGGTGAATGTCCACAGCCTTGAATCAAAGTAAGCTCTTTTTGTGGTGCTGAGATTTGATTTATGTATTCTCTAATCAATTCAACTGGGCAAATCCAGTCTTCGGCTCCCGAAATAAAATATACAGGACATTGAAAATCTATTGGTTTTTCTAGGGCTTCAAATGTCATAATATAATCAAAAAGTTGACTGTTTACTGCAAGGTATTTTTTTTGTCTCTAAAACCTGCATTAAAAACCACTTAAGATCATCAATACCAAAGTAAGGTGATGTCATTCCGAGCCATATTGGATTTTCTTGTTTTTTTACAGGATGATATTTAGAAACTTGTTGTCTTAAAGTTACCATATTTAACAAAGTTTTATCTTTTATATAATTCTCATAAGCATTTTCTAAAGCTTTTGTATCATCCTCCTGCTTTTTTTGCTTTTAAAAGTGCATCATTATAGCTTAATATATCTCCTGTACTAACAGAAACAACCTGACCAATAGCAATATATTGCGAAACTTTGTCAGGATGAGATACTACATACTGGCTTCCTAAAATTGTTCCGTAGGAGTAACCCATGATGATTACTTTTTCTTTATTAAATCTTTTTCTAGCATAATCAACAAGTTCATCAAGATCGCAAAGGGCTTGATCAAAAAAAGCAGTTGAGTTATTTGAATCTATATTTTTGTTTGTATAATATGTTCTACTTGAGCTTCTTTGATCCCATCCTACAAAAGTAAGCTTATCCATAAGTGAATCTGCAAAACTGTTGCAACAATTTTGAGTAAACTGACTATAAAAGAAATGGAACAGTTTGGATTTAATCCTGAAAAATTTATTCGTGATGTAATTAATATCATCAACGCTCAGAAATCTACAAAGATTGTTGAGCATATTGAATACCACGAACTTGAAGATACTTATGATTCAAGCATTTTTACTGCGCCGCATTTGCCAGACAAGACGCCATTTAAAGCCTCAAAGTGTATTCAGGACTTGGTATTTACTGACAGTACAGTTGAATGGAAGTTTGTAGAGGATTTGGATGGGGCTTCGGAAGTTGTTGTTTATGCACGTTTGCCTCGTTCATTCCAGATTCCAACTCCTGTAGGAAATTATGCTCCGGACTGGGCAATTGCTTTTGACAAAGACAAAGTAAAACATGTTTTCTTTATTGCTGAAACTAAGGGAACTATGGAAGATATGCAGCTTAATAAGATTGAATCTAACAAGATTGAATGTGCTAAGAAGCTGTTTAATGTAGTTTCTACATGCGGTGTAAAGTATGACCATGTTGATAACTTTGAGCAACCAAAGAATGTGATTGGGTTGAAGGGGTAAAAAATGAAGTTTGCAATCTACGGTTTCTTTTTTGATAGAACATTATCATTTACTGAAATTATTTTTTACACCCACTAATAGAGGAGCCAATGATGTCAAATCAGAATCTTGTTGAAACGTTAAACGAATATCTTTCTCTTGGAATTAATCAACAGCTTGATTATGACAAATTCTATCTGTATTCAATCATCACCCATTCAACAGCAATTGAAGGTTCTACTGTTACCGAAATAGAAAATCAGCTTTTGTTCGACGAAGGAATCAGTGCAAACAAGCCGATGGCAGAACAGCTGATGAACATTGACCTCAAAGCCACTTATGAGCAGAGTTTTGTTTATAAAAACTCACGCAGATTTTCCTATTGAACTTTTATGCACTCTTGCCTCTCTTGTGATGAAAAATACCGGTTCTATATACAAGAATATTGCGGGCGAGTTTTCTTCTGCAAAAGGTGACTTGCGGCTTTTGAATGTAAGTGCTGGCAGGGGCGGAAAATCTTATCTTGCGTGGCAGAAAGTTCCAGATAGGTCGCAGGATTTTTGCAATTGGATAAACAGGGAACGCAAGAATATTAACAAGAAAGACATTCAAAAAATCTGCGAACTTAGTTTTGAAGCTCATTACCGCATTGTTTCAATTCATCCGTGGACAGATGCCTATGCTCCGAAGGAGCAAACGTCAATAATTTCCAATTACGCAAACGGAGCGTTAGCGACGTATGGGAACGGAAGGATGAGCCGTTTGATTATGAATATGATTCAGTATGAAGCCGGCGTTGTTCCTTCAATTGTAAAAAAAGAAAATCGTGCCGAATACATTCAGAGCCTTTCGCTGAGCCAGGAAAACGAAGATTCAAGCATTTTCGTTGATTTTATGCTGAATCATCATATAGAGAACTTGCAAAAGCAGATTGCAGAATACAAGGCTTCGATGGATGCTGATGACATTAAAGGTGGTCAGAAAAAGTGGTCAGAAAAAGCCTTGAAAATTCTTGATTTACTAAAGCAGAATCCAAAAATCTCAAGAAAGGAACTCTGTTAAGAACTGAAGATAAATCCAAGTGCCGTTCAAAAGCACATAGAAAAGCTGAAAGAAGCAAACAAGATTGAACGAATTGGCGGAGCAAAAGGCGGTGAATGGAGCGTAAACGAATAAAGCAGACAGAAATAGTTTGTGTCGAAAATTCACTGATTTCTGATGATTGGAAAGCGAGGGGAAAAAAGATTTTTCTAATGAAAGAATACAATAAAAAGTGCAGTCGAAAAATAAACCGTTATTGTCATATAAAGTACAATGCAAGGACAACAAGTAAGGTTACTCCAAAGGTGACTGTAAACGTTACTGTAAAATTACTGTAAATCAGAAAAAGATCCTTGAAGAAATAAAGAAAAAAAACATTTGCTACACAAGAGGAATTAGATGAGATTATTGGCATTACGCGAAAGAGCATAAATGAAAATATGAAGAAGCTGCAAAATCAAAAAATCATAGAAAGAATTAGTGCTGATAAAAACGAACATTGGGAAATATTAAATAATTAGAGATATAATATGCCAAACGATTCCGACCTTCACGACATCATCTTCGTAACCGACAAATACGGCAGACGAAACAAGACTGGTGATATTGAAAAATTAGCATACGATTCTCGTAAAGATGTTTATTTCATCACTTACAAGGATGGAAAAACATATCCCTGTCGAAGTTGTGATATTCAGATTATTAAAAACTGTCTTAAAGATAAACAGTCTGCCAAAGTGTTTGACTATCTTCTGCAGCTGGCTCAGTTCAGTGACATTAAAAATGATGAAGTCCAGAATCTTCGAGGATATTGAGACCCCTGAGAAGTTGGAAAAGTTTTTTTTGGGTATAACATCAACAACAAAAAGGTTAGTGAACATCATGACCCGATAAGCGAAACTTTACTAGGGAATTTGTGAAGATGGCCACGCCTCAAATCAAGAGTTGGCAACTATGCTGAATCAACTCTGCAAAATAAAAAAAAATACCTTGCAAGGAAAACTTACAAGGATTTAGTGGGCAGTGAGAGACTCGAACTCCCGACAACCTGGGTGTAAACCAGGGGCTCTACCAACTGAGCTAACTGCCCGTGAAGTGATTATGAGTATATCTTTTTTGCCGTGTGAGTGTCAACAGTTTTTTAGAAAAAAATAAAAAATTTTAAAAAATTTGACACAGATAAACAGTGATGAACGCAGATGAGGCACAGATATAGTGAACGAGTTTAAAACGTCATGCTGAAGTTGTTTCAGCATATTTCATCCGTGTCTTATCAGTGTGTATCTGGGTTCATCTGTGTCTGCTCGTGCGTGCCTGAGTTCAGAATGACATAATTTCAAATTCATCTACTATAGATTAAATCCTGAAAATGTGCGAAAATAGAACGATTTTCTAATTTAAAAGAGGGATTATTTTGTATAAATCAATTGATTCAAAAGCAGACTTCCCGAAACAGGAAGAAGAAATCTTAAAATTCTGGGAAAAGAACGATATATTCAAAAAATCGATTCAGCAGCGTTCTAAGGCCGAGGAATTCGTATTCTTCGACGGACCTCCATTTGCGACAGGTCTTCCACATTTTGGTCATTTTATTCCGTCTACAATTAAAGATATTATCCCTCGTTATCAGACGATGAAGGGAAAAAAAGTTGAGAGACGTTTCGGTTGGGACTGTCACGGTCTTCCGGTGGAGAATCTTATTGAAAAAGAGCTTGGAATCAATTCAAAGCATGAGATTGAAGCTTACGGCGTTGCAGAATTCAACGACAAGTGTAAGGCTTCGGTTCTCCGATATACATCTGAGTGGCGAAAAACGATTACCCGCATGGGACGTTGGGTTGATTTTGACAATGACTACAAGACCATGAATCCTGATTACATGGAATCAATCTGGTGGGTGGCAAAATCACTTTGGGACAAAGGGCTTATTTACGAAGGAAAATATATTCTTCCATATTGTCCGCGCTGTGCTACTGTTCTTGCCACACATGAGCTTGCTCAGGGGTACAAAGAAAAGCAGGATCCTGCAATCACGATCAGATTCAAAATCACGAAAGCTCCGGCTGCCATTGACGACAAAGAAATGGCAAACGGAAAGACTTTCTTCCTCGCATGGACAACAACTCCGTGGACATTGCCTTCAAACGAAGGTCTCTGTATGGGACCGGATATTGAATACGTAAAGATTCTTGATAAATCTAGCGGTGAATATTATATTCTTGCCGAAAGTCGGCTCGGCGCATACTACAAGAACGAGACTGACTACGAGATTATTTACAAGCGTCCGGGAAAAGACTTCCTTGGCGCAAAATATGAGCCTCTTTTCCCGTACTTTGCCGACTATGCTGACGCTGCAAAATGTGCAGAAAAAACTGGTCAGAAGTGTGAGGATGGTGCATTCAGACTTTTCAATGCTGCTTACGTTTCTACAGAGGACGGTACTGGTATTGTTCACTTGGCACCGGCTTTTGGTGAAGACGACTCTCTCGTTTTTAAGGGGACTGGAATTCCTGCCGTTGAACCGATGGATGCCGAGTGTAAATACACAAAAGAAGTTACGGACTATGTAGGCCGTTTCGTAAAAGACTGCGACAAAGATATTATGGATCGCCTCAAAAAAGAGGGTAAACTTGTTAAGCGCGATACTGTGCTTCACCAGTACCCGCACTGCTGGCGATGTGGTTCTCCGCTCATTTACCGGGGAATCGGTTCTTGGTTCGTAAAGGTTGCTGATCATCATGACGAGCTTTTGCGTGCTAACAGCCAGATTAAGTGGCAGCCTGCTCACATCAAAGAAGGCCGATTCGGAAAATGGCTTGCAGGTTCACGTGACTGGGCTATCAGCCGAAACCGTTACTGGGGTAATCCGATTCCTGTATGGAAGTGCGACAATCCTGACTGTGCAGATACGTTGTGCGTAGGTTCTCGTCAGGAACTTGCTGATTTGAGCGGAACTTACCCGGAGGATTTGCACAAGCAGTTCGTTGATAAAATCACGATTCCGTGTAAAAAATGTGGTGGCACAATGCACCGCATTCCAGAGGTTTTTGACTGCTGGTTCGAGTCAGGAAGTATGCCTTACGCTCAGCAGCATTATCCTTTTGAAAATAAAGAATATTTTGAAAAGCATTTTCCTGCTGATTTTATTTCGGAAGGTCTTGATCAGACTCGCGGTTGGTTCTACACGCTTACGATTCTTGCCGCAGAGCTTTTTGACAAGCCTGCATTCAAGAACTGTATTGTAAACGGTCTTGTTCTTGCCGAGGACGGACGAAAAATGTCTAAGTCTCTCCGCAACTACACTGACCCTGTTGAGGCAATCAATAAATTCGGTGCGGACGCTCTCCGATTGTTCCTTACTCATTCTGCAGTAGTAAAGGCTGATGACCTTCGCTATTCGGATAACGGTGTTCGTGAGGTTCTCAAGAATATTCTTATTCCTCTCTGGAGCGGATATTCATTCTTCATTACTTACGCAAATATCGACAAGTACACTTGTACGGGGCATGCTTTTGATTCAAAGAAGCCTTCAAATCCTTTGGACGCTTGGATTGTTTCAGTTGCCCAGAAGATGATTAAGGACATTACCGAGGCTCTTGATGATTACGATTTGAGCGGTGCAATTGATCCTCTCGTAAACTTTATTGACCAGCTCAATAACTGGTATATTCGCCGTTCACGCCGACGTTTCTGGCGCAGCGAAAATGATTCGGACAAAGCGGAGGCTTACGAAGCGCTTTATTACGCATTAAAGACTTTCTCTCTTTGTGCGGCTCCGTTCATTCCGTTCCTTGCGGAAGAAATGTGGCAGAATCTTAGAACTGCTGATGACAAGGAATCCGTTCATCTTGCGGACTTCCCTGAATATAATGCTTCTCTCCGCGACGAGGATCTTGAATTCCGTATGGCAACCGTTCAGAAAGCGGTTTCTATGGGACGTTCTTTGCGAAACACTTTCAACCTCAAAAACCGTCAGCCGTTGGCAAGCGTTCAGCTTGTAACACGCAACGCGGAAGAGCGAAAAGTTCTTGGCGATATGCAGGATACGATTGCTGAGGAACTCAACGTTAAGAAAGTTGAATTCCACGACAAGGAATCTGATCTTGTTGAATACAGTGCAAAGGCTAACTTTAAGGTTCTTGGAAAACTTCTTGGCGGAAAAATGAAACTTGCTGCCGCAGAAATTGCAAAGCTTGACGGAAGTTCAATTGCAAAAATTGTTGACGGTGAAAACGTTACGATTACGGTTGACGGCGAGGCTGTAGTTCTTGACAGCGAGAAAGTCATTGTTGAGCGAACCGAAAAAGCTGACCTTAAAGTAATCAACGAAGGAACTTTGACGGTTGCTTTGGATACGAAAGTTACCGATGAACTTAAAAAAGAAGGCTTTGTACGCGACCTTATCCGCGGAATCCAGAATCTCCGAAAAGAAAGTGGATTCGAAGTTACGGATCGCATCAATCTTACGGTTGGCGGAGACGCTGAATTGAAATCTGCTTTTGATATGTTCAAGGATTTGATTTCTGGAGAGACACTTGCAGTTTCTGCAGAATGGAAAGACGGTTCGTTTGGAACCGAAATTGAATCCGAAGAAAAGAAGTGGAGTGCTTCTGTTGTTAAAGCTTAGAACTCTAAAAAGGCTTGCTGCCGTCGCTTTGGCGGCGGTTGGCCTTCTTTCGTTTGAATCTTGTAAAACGCCGCCTCAGGAAAACGAAATTGACCCTTTGTCACTTTTGAGTCCTGATGGGGCTATTTATCTGTATGTTCCCGTACAGTCCCACAGTGAGTTTTGCAAAAAAACTGTTTCTGCCCTTACTGGGGCTTCAGATTCTGATTCTGCGTCAATTGTAAAGCGAATCGATGACTTGTATATTACAACGAAAAATCAGAATTCTCTTGAAATTGCGGCAAGTGGTGCTTTTCCATCTACGCTCGTAAAGTTTGCGCTTACTGAAAAAAAAGGTTGGAAGCAGAATGCTTATTCGACTTTCAACTATTTTGAGCATCTTTCAAAAATCCAGCTTGCTCTTCCGTCATCATCGGTTGCTTGTATTTCTTACGACGTAAAAACTCAGCTTGACAGATTCGAAAAATCAGCCAACGCGGTTTATGTGCAGACTGATGGGGCTTTTGTTCCTGACGAATTCAATCCTGAGTGTTATAAGTACCTTACGACCGGTGGAAGTGACGAAATCCGATTTTTCTCTGCTTCCCCACAGTCATTTTTCAAAATCTTTTTTAATGCGAACATAAAACTTGGAGTCCGCTCGATTTATGGAGTAATGACTTCGATTGCTGGAAAAACTGGCGAGTTTGGTGTCAAGATTATTCTTGATATGGAAGATCCGAAGACTGTAAAGGCTGCGAGCCGTATTTTGCAGTTGGCTTTGTTTGGCACTCCTGCAAAAATCGTGCCAACTGGAGTATCTCAAATTACTATTACAGATTATTCTTTGACTTGGAACGAGATTCTTTCATTGTTTAATAGGTGACAAATTTATCTTCCAATAATTTCGGGAGTTTTATCTTTTATTTATGGAGACGAATATGAGTGATGATAAAATTATTTTGAAGGCAGAAGATCTTGACGGATATCTTACAAAAAAAGATATGGACGACTTGGCTCTTCTAAAAAATATGTATGATGATACTATGAAGTATTTTGACCCAAAAAACGAAGCTAAAATTGTAGAAAGCTTTGATAAGATGGGGCACGAACTTCAGAGAATCTGCAAGGAAAATCCTTCTCTTAAAGTGTTTTCTTTTGAGACCGAGGAGGGAAGTCATGCTGAGGCTAGTCGTGTGATTTCAAAATTGCGTGATGTGAACACCGGGCATCAGGAATTTGTTTATTACAGCCAGCGAGCTTACGAAATGCTTTTTAGACTCGCTTATACTGAGGAGCAGACTGCAAAAAAAGGTCATATCGTTGTAAAAACTCCTGTAACTTATCCTGTTCAGAATTATGCCGTTCATAAAATTCCTGCCATTGATGAAAAAATCGAGAATTCTGTAATGTGCGTTATGCTTCGTGGTGCGCTGCTTCCGAGCATTATCATGTCAAAAGAAATTGAGGAATATTCTAGCCACAAGTATGTAACACCGTTTGCTTTGTTCAAAATCAACCGTGATGACACAAAGAGCGAAAATGATATGGAATATGTTCTGAACCTTAAAAAGTCTTTCTTTAATTTGGAGGAACTTGACGGTAAAGACTGGATTTTTGCTGACCCGATGAATGCTACGGGCGGTTCTCTTGTAACTGTCGTAAAATATTTGCAGTCACAGGGAGTAAAACCTCGTTCAATCAAATTCTTCAATGTTATTTCAGCTCTCAAAGGCAGCTTGCGTGTTGTTCGGGCTTTGCCTAATTGTACTTGCTACACTCTTTGGCTTGATCCTGTTCTTAATGAGCGAGCTTATATTATGCCTGGTCTTGGAGATGCTGGTGACCGCTTGAATGGAAGCGATAAAAAGGAGAGTCCTCGAAACATTATTCGCTTGATTGCAGATTATGGCGCAAATATCGCTTCTTTGTACCACAATCAGCTTCGCCAGATTGAGCAGACCGTTCTTGACTAGAGCCTGGTAAGAGCATAGCTAAATTAATGAAAAAAATCGTTGCTCCAGTTTTTTTTGCTTTCTCTCTTTTAGGGATTTCCTGTTCGTCAAACACTGGATTTACCGTGCCTGGCGAAAGTCAGGTGATTCTGAGCAATCTGGCAAACGAGTATTATTCAATTGCCGAGGGGTATTTTGGAATAAAAAATTATACCAAGGCGATTGAATATTATAAACTTGCAATGCGTGATGAAAATCTGTATCTTACAGCTTTTTATAAGCTTGCGAGAGCCTATGCACTTGCAAAAGATTGGGAGAATGCATTGCAGGCTTATAAAACTCTGTTGGAGCGCGATCCTCAAAATAATAGCCTGATTCTGTCTGTTGCCTACATTACTGCCATGAGTGGTAAAACTGACGAAGCAATTATGCAGTATAAAGAATTAAAAGAGAAAAATCCTTATGATCAGACTATTCTTGAAAACTACATTGCCTTGCTTATTTTTGTAGGGCGGGGCGAAGATGCCGAAACTGAATATTTTGTGTTAAAAGAAAAATTTCCAGACAGTTCCCAGTTGCAAACCTATTCGCAAAAAATTGCTGAACTTGTAGACGGTTTTGACGGGACGACAGCATCAGAAAAAAAAGATACCAATCAGCAGAAAAAATAAAAAAAACTTTTATCTAAAAGCTTATTCTCCAAAAGATTTGGCTCGTATGATTTTGAGCCGTTTGGCGGAATTATAATGGGTACTGTTATGGTGTTTAGCATCGAACGACGCTAAAAAAAAATTGCACTGCGCTTTTAGTGACTCTCCGAGGCAAGTGGGCTGTGTATGGCCAACCGCCACTTTTCATAGTTTTTGGTCAGCCAAAAAAAATCTGCTTCTATTTATTTCCGTTTTTTGCAAGAATATATTGTCTGTATTTTTCTGGGTCAACCTTGAATACTGCAATAGGATTTTCTGGGTCAGATGTAGCTTTTCCGAGAACTTTTGTTGCTTCTTCTAGCAAATCTGCAGCGCTGATTTCGCGTGTGTTTTTTGAAACAACGCCAACAAAAATATCTTTAGATGATTCAAAAATATATCCAATATCTCTATAAGTTGAATCAATATCTGATTTTATGAGCACTGCAAAAATATCTTCCGTGCAAGCATAAATTCCGTTTTCTGCCGAAAGTGCATTTTGGATATTCAAGAGTAGTTTCTTATTTTCTTCAAGATTCTGCTCAATTTTTATAAAGCAGACTGTCACATCATTTCCCGTGATGTCAGACTCGTTAAGATACCTTCTCAAATCCGTTTCGATTAAAGCTGGATCTTTTATAAAGTCCTTGTTTGCATCTGCCGTAATTTCTGCTTCGGACTGTGTGTTTTCAGTTCCTTCGGCTTCAACTTGCCGTGCCGGAGTTTCATCTACGAATTGAATTTCGTCTTCTGATTCGAAAGTTTCTTCCAAAGGTTCTGCTTTCTCAGTAACTGAACTCTGAAAGTCTGAAATATCAACATTTTCTGTCTGTGCAGCTTTTGGAACAGATTCAGAGACATGTTCAAGCGGTGCTATGCTTTCGGTTGCTACAATTGGCGCTTCCTCAACTTGGACGTTTGCCTTGTTCTCGTCTGATTTTTCATAATCTTCTGGTTGAATTTCGTCAAAGTTGATTGTGAGTGAATCATCATCGACAAGTTTTAGATTTTCAAACGGGTTTTTCTTTTCCGTAGGTCTGTCGAGAGTTGAATTTTCAATTTCTTCAACTTCTTCGTCAGAAAGCCGGTCAGAAATTGTATCGTCGTAGTCGTTTTCGATTACAGCCACATCATTTTCAAAATCCTGAGTTTCTTCAATTTTTTCTGGTTCTTTGATTTCTTCTGTTTTTACTGTCGGAAAAATGGCTTCCTGAGAAAAATGCATGTCAGTTTTTGCATTTGACTTGTGTGTATGAGCTGGCTTTTCCTCGGCAACTGGCTGTGCGGCTTGCAGTTCGGCGCTTTCTGCAACTGCAAGTTCTTCTTTTGAATCCTGCAAATTCTGCAATTTATCGCTTTCAGTTTCGCTTGGGGCTAAATCGTTTGGTTCTTCTATTTTTTTTATTAGATTTTTCATCTGTTTTTAAGTCATAAACAGGTTCAAAACCTTCTTTAGGCTCTTCCTTAAAAATCACCAATAGAAGAACCGAAATTACAGTTCCGAGCAAAACAAGAAAAAAAGACACTTTTGCATGGTTATAAATAGTATCCGGCTTCATTAAATAAATTGATGCAATGAGGTTTATGCTATTGTCATTTGCATATTCTGTTCGAGAAAAATTATTTACCAGTTCTGGGGATGGCTTTGAATACTCTCTTGGCGGATAAGAATACACTAACTTTTCGTTGATTCTCATTTCGAGCGTGCTAAAATCGCCAATGTTTCCGATTGCGTCAATAAAACGGTTGCAAAAATCGGTTGATCCGATTGGCGTGATTAACGCTGCTTGTTTTGTAGAATTCATCAGCGTATCGAATCGCCTTTTTGCTTTTTGTGGCCCATCCTTTTGTTCTATATAAATTCCTGCAATTAAGTAAATTATTGCGAGTAGAAAAAGTATTATGCTTATTGCTGCTGTTAAAGTGATAGGTCTACGTTTCATAATAAAGTCTAGTATAATCTAGAGTTTTATTGTATGCAAGAATAACCGAATTTCCTACAACTGAATTTCTGTGTGGTATTAATGCGCCTGAATTAAGTTTGTTTTCAAACCAGGCACATAAAGGTAGAAGTGTCGTAAACGCTTGATTTGTATAATCTTCGGCGGTTTGGGAATTCTGTTCCTTAAAAGCTTTTTTTAAGCTTGCTATATAAATGTCAAGGAATCTTTTATAGTTAAATTCTGAAAAAAAATCAATTTTTTTTATTTCTGATTTCTCAAAAATCTCCATATTCTTAAAAAATCTCTTTTCTAAAAGAAAATTATCTAAAGATTTTTTATAAGACTCTAAAATTTCAGTTGTGAAGACATTTTCACTTAAAATTTTCAATTCTGTTCTATATAATAGTCTGTCATACATCGTTTCTGAATTTGAGAAACGGTTTTCGCTTTTTCGGTAGAGTGAATCAAGATAAGTGCCTTTTGCATAGGGCTTTCCGTTCAAGTAGCTAAAATCCGCACCGTACAATTTTATTTTAGAGAATCCGACTGCATCTGCAAAACTGGCCGCGGCGATTGTCACTGTTCCGCTTCCCGCATCAAGATGAATAAAAGATGGTTGACCTGAAAATTTTGAGGCATATTGGGAAAGTGGGTGACCGGTTTCCGCAAAAATAATATTTTTTGTTGATTTTTGAATTCGTCTTACTGCTGACGGGTTTGCGCACAAGTCAAAAATGAATAAAGTGTCTTCAGCTGGATTTTTTTTAGCCGTTTCAAAAAAATAGTGCGCATAAGAAACCAACTGTCCGTCAACAGAAATAACCGCGTCGGTTTTTATGCCTTTTTTTATCAATGCTTGAAAAGCGGTGTCCGTTGCAATCACGTAATATTTATTCCTGTTTTTTACAAGTTCTTTTATGCTTTCATCGAGCGAAGGTCCCGCCGCGATAATTGCTGCACATTTTTCAGTAGGGATTTTTTTTAAGATTTCATTCGTGTTGATTTTTAGTTCCGATGCAGTTTTAAGGTTTTCAAAAATGTTTTTTTGCCAAATTTTTCCAAAATGGCTCTGCACCGAAAAGTCTGCGGCAAGGATTTTTAACGCATCCTGTATGATTTTGCGTGCAGTTTCCGCAGTTTGGGCGAAAGTGCTTTCCCATTGCCGTAGCGAAGTTATTGAAATATTGCCGTCGATTGCCGGTTTGTAGTTATTCAAAACTTTTTCACCCAGATTTTTTAACGTGCAAAAGAGAACCTTTGGATTTTGAGATAATTTTTTTACGCACGGAATCTCTTTTAAAAACTCAAAGTCTTTTTCGTTTTCTTCGACTGCAAGGATTTTTGCCGCAGGATATTTTGTTAAAATTTCTTCTATATGATACCCGCCGCACACACCGAGAATTATAAAAAAATTCGATTCTGCAAGTTGGTTTGCAAAACTTTGGGCTTCGCGGATTGGGTTATATTTAGAATGAAAAGCAATTTGATTTTTTTCCGGAATCTTATTTCCGTCTTTCGCGTCGATTATTTGAGTGTAATTTGATTCATTCATTTGTTTTGCCTAGAATTTTAAAATTCGTTCGATTTCTTTCAAAAGTTCCGCTTTTTTTTCATTCAGACGTTTTTTTGCCGCAGTTAAGTTTTCTTCTAAAACTTCCCGACGTAAAAGCATTGCTTCCATAGGAAAAACGTCGTTTTCAAAGATTTCTGAATCTATGTTTTGTTTAACTGTTTTTAAAAGCAATTTTTTTCGTTCGTCCGTTGACTTTAAAATCGCAACTTCTTTTTTTAAATTGATTTTTGTGGCATCGCGTTCAGCCGTTTTTGAACCTTTTAATTCTGATTCTTTGAACTGATTCCAATTTAGGTCTTTAATTTTGCCGAGCGTGTAGGCGAATGAAAAATCATCTGAAAGCCTAAAAAATCGCTCGCAGAATTTTTTTGAATTCGTGATGAACCAATTTCTGTAAATTTCAAGCGAGCCGTTTGACGAAAACTGAGAGGCGGCGAGTCTTGATTCTTTGTTTTTTATTCTGAAATCAGATTTTGCGGAATTACCTTCGAGTGCGTTTGGTTGCGTGTGCTGAAATCCTTTTGCAGGGGCTAAGTCCAAACCGCAAAAATAGATTTTCCCGCTCGTAAGCGAAAGCGCAAATTCCAAGGCTGTTCCGCTGACGGTTCCGTTTCTGGCTGCCGGCATGTAAGGAATCCCGCAAGATTTTAAGAAAATGCTTCCGATTCCGTCGTCGTAGCAGAGCGGGAGTATTAGGTTTTCTTCAAAAATATTTTTTGGAACTGCTGATTCCGTGCTCAATGCAAAAAAATCTTCTGCAATTTTTGATTTTTTTTTGCCAGGGTAATTTAGGTGCATTTTTGCCCAATAACCGCCGTCTGTGCTTATCACTAAATCTGGTTTTATCCCGTTTTCAAGGAGCGGACGATATGCCGATGAAACTGCAATTAAAAAAAATGATTTTCTGTATTCTTTTATTTTTGAAATTGAGCTTTTTAGGCTAGGGCCAGAGGCGCAAATTATGATTGGCAAATCTGTTTTTTGCAGGAGCGCACATTTTTTTATTTCTGCACAAAAGATAAGCGTATTTTTTAGCCAGCGTTTTGAAAAATATGAGCGTGTTCCGATTATGTCCCGGCTTTTTAAAATCGCAGATTTTAATTCCAGCCAGATTTTGTCGGATTTTTCTGGGAAAATGTTTCGGCTGGCAATCCAGTCAAAAATTATGCAAGAACATAGTTTTTCTTCGCCAAAATAAAAAAGGAGACTTTCTGCAAAATTAGAATTTTCGGAATAATAAAAAACTTTATCCCTAAGTGCATCCGTTTCTGAAAAATCATTCTTGAATTTTTCAGAAAAATGTATTGCGCACAAAGTTGCCTTCGGAAATCTTTTTCGCAGGTAAGTGGCACAGTAGGAAAGTGCAGGACCGATAATAATTACAAGTGAAGGCAAAAAATCCGCTTTTAAGTTTTGTACGAATTTTTCACCTTCACTCTGAGGATTGTATGCGGAATGGAGAAATTTTCCATTATAAGAGCATGTTTTTGCTCCGTTTCTTGCATCTTTAAAATCAAAAGTCACGATCTGTTATAACCCTTGCTTTAAGAATGCGATGGTTCCCTTTTTGTTAGGGCAAATTCCAGCCGCAAGAAGATTTATTGATTTTGCGTTTTCTTTTCCTAAAAAGTCGTTCAGTGTTGAAGAGATATGATATGTCAAAAGTTCTTCATCTGGCTCGTCTTTTGCGAAAAGCACAACTTTTATCTCTCCGTTTTTTGCTGAAAGACAACAGTTTGGCTCACGGAACAACGGTGAAACAATCCTCATTGCTTTGTCAGTAATTGACTCAATGAGTTTTGGCTTAATTTCTTCGCTTTCAAGTTCAATGTCACCGATTGCCTTGTCAATGGCAGATTTTATTGAAAGAATAAAAAGCTGGGCACTAGAAATTTCAAAGCCATTGTCGAGTGAGCCATCGATTTTTTCAAAAATTCTTTCATAATTGTTTTTGAATTCAATAATATTTTTGAGCTTTAAAGCACATTCGCTTGCCTGAGGAACGTTTAAATCATCATCGATTTCTCTTTCGATTGCGACAAAAATATAAGGATTTTCTTTGTCACCGAACGGAAGAAAATACAATGAATCAATATCATCTCTGATATCTTCATCAAAGAAAGAGTAGAATGGGGGAAGTTCGTTAAAAGTTTTCGAAAAACACTGCCATTCCGATGACTTTGAAAGCGTTTCGTTCCAGAAACTTTTCTTTGAGACCGAAAAAGTAATTCCGCGAGCCTTTATACCGTAACTTTCTGTCAGATAATAATAGTCCCCGAATGGGGCTAAAATTCCGGCGATTTTAAAGCCGGCTTTCTTTGCCCACACATCGAACGAGGGTGTTATGCCTTCAAGAAGCTGCTTTGCTTTTTTTAGGAGTCCACCCGTTGTACTTTTTGAATTTTCTGTAGTGTTTATCATTATGCAAGTCCAAGTTCTTTGAACAATTTTCGATAAGTTTCAAATTGTTCAGACTGAGCGAATTCAGCAATTTTCTCCTCAGGGAGATTTTCCAAAAGCTGATCCATATATGAAAGTACTGATTTGATTTCTTTCTGCAAATCTGTAGGAATTGTAGATTCTGTTGTTGAATCGAACATTCCGGCTTCGCTTGCAAAATCGTCAACCTGATTCAAAGAACTGTCAGCTTTAAGATAATCGAGATTTTTCTCTGTAAGAGAATCGGCAATCGTTGGGTCTGGAGCAAGCAATGAGTCAAGTTCATTTCTTGTGACCGCCGAGTTCTCATCCGCGTAATCAGGATTTTCTGGCGCAACGTCAATGTAATCTGTCTCAGGTACAGTTTCGGCTTCTGGTATTTCGAGCGTTTCTTCATCAAGCGGTTCGATTTCGTTCTGAATCTCTTCAACATCAGCATCGTTTGAAGAAGGCTCTTCCACTTCTGCTGCAGGTTCGTCAAACGAGAAGTCTTCCAATGCAAGGTCGCTGTCTGATTCTTCGATTGGAGAAGCGTCATCGTAAGGAACGTCGTCTTTCTCTGAAGATTCTTCCATTAAGTCAGACGAACTTGATTCAACGAGAATGTCATCAACTTTTGGTACTGAAATCTCGTTTGGAATATCGTCAGACTCTTCGTCCTCGTTCATAAGATTTCCGTCTAGGTCGTCGAGTTGTGGTTCCTCAAGATTTTCGTTCGAGAAGTCAATTTCATTTTCGATTTCGGCTTCATCATCAAACTTAGGTGTTTCTTCATCTTCGTCTTCTGATTCAGCCGCTAAATCAAGGTTAAGATCTTCGTCGATAGTATCTGAACTTTCGGTAGTCTCTTCTTCAACTTTTTCGTCTGCAATTTGCTCTGTTTCTTCGTTCTGCAAATCGCCAGCCGAAGTGTTGATAAGAGATTCAAGTGTTGTATCTGCAACGAGAAGGTCAGTAGTTTCGTCGTCGATTATTGGTTCGCCTTCAGTTTCTTCAACTGAATCTTCGCTCTCTGCCTCGGCTGTTTCTGTTCTTTCTTCAACTACAGGTTCTGACGTTTCGCTTTCAGTGTCAGAGTCTGTAAATGCTAGTGGCTCTTCTGAGCTTGCAGATTCTTCAACCATATCTGATGTGTTAAGAATGTTGTTAAGCTCGTCGGTTGAGAGTGCGATTGTCTCATCGTCGCTGTCTGAGAAGAATCCGCCTTCGTTATTGTCAGATTCTTCTGGCACGGTAAAGTCTGTGCTTTCATTCGTAACGTCCGGTTCTGTTGATGTAGGAGCTTCGACTGTTGTCGGTCTGTTTTTAAGATTATCAACTTCTGAACGAAGGTTTGAAATGTCTTCTTTGAGTGTTGAAAGTTGCGTAAGTTCATTTTTAAGTGAAGAAAGCTGACTTACAATCTGGCTCAAAATTGCATTTGTTTCTGCAGATGCCTGATTTTCAGGTTTTGCCTCTGATTCTGGTTCCGCTTCGTAAGTCATTTCTGGTTCTGTAAAATCTTCAGTCGGAACGTTTTCTGTTGAGCTTCCCTCTGAATCATCAATATTGCTGACGACTGGCTCCTCAAAGTTTTCTTCCGATTCAACTGGCTCTTCTGGAACGACAGGTTCTTCAAATGTTTCGTCTGCACCGTCATCCATGAGCGATGCGGTTTCTTCATCGAATGTGTCAGGAATATTGTCGAAGTCGTCTGAACTTACGGTAAAACTGTCTGAGTCATCAGTTGCAGTTTCTTCTGTTGGTTCGTCTTCTGCTTCAACCGTCGGTTCTGAATTGTCTTCAACTGAAACTGTATTTCCGTTTTCGTCTTCCACAGAATTGAGAATTGCGTCAATGTCAAAGTCTGAATCTGAGCTGGATGTGCTTTCTGCAGCTGGTGTGTTTTCAGTTTCTTCTTCTTCGGCACGTTCGGTTTCGAGAGGAACATAGTCGTCTTCATCGGCAACTACAGTCATTTCTACGTCGTTTGATTCTGTTGCCTTTGGTGTTTCTGTTTTTTCTTCGTTAGCTGAATCGCTAGAATCATCGAATCCAAAGTCTGAAAGGTCTACATCTTCCATTTCGCCGTTTTCAGAAGGAACATCAGCTTCTGTTGTGCTTTCTGATGGTGTTTCGTCCGTGAACATTGCGGTTACGTCTTCTTCTCCAGAAGAATCTGAATCGTTTGAAGAGTCGCCGAATCCGAATTCGCTCAGGTCAACGTCCTCAGAATCTGGGAGCGAACTTGCAGCGGAGAGTGGTGTAGAAGATTCGAGACTTACGCTTTCAGAAGCTTCTTGTTCAGGCATTGAGTCATCAAATGAAAGGTCAATATCAATCGGTCCTGTTGTGTCAACTTGGTCTGCCGAATCTGATACTGTAACTTCGTCTGTGCCTGTAAACGGCTCTGATTCTGAGACAGTGTCTTCTTCCGCAGCTGGCTCTGCAGCTTGACTGTCGCTTTCGTCATCAAAACCGCCGTCAAGGAATTCATCGAGAGAAACGTCTTCTGTGTCGCCGGAACTTTGTGTTGGCTCTGAATCAGAGTCTGTTGAGTCTGAAAGGAAGTCGTCAAGAGCAACATCTTCGGTTGTGTCTTCAGCATCTGAATCAGGTTTATCTTCTGATTCCGATTCTGTTTCTGTAGAATCTGCAAATCCTTCCAAATCAGAAGTGTCGCCAATATCGAGCCCGTCGGTAAGATTTTCTGTATCAAATGAGAATTCTTTATCTAGATCGTTTTCTTCTTCGGCAGGTTCTTCTTCTGTTATATTTGCGGTATTTGCAATGTTAAGAAGCTCGTCTGGGCTTAATGCCGTTTCGTCTGAATGGAACGTGCCGCTTGTATCATCATTTTCCGGCATGTCTGGAACGTCCGGCAATGCAAAAATATCATCTTCGTTTGATTCAGCAGGTTCTTCTTCCGTTATATTTGCGGTATTAGCAATATTAAGAAGCTCGTCTGGACTCAAAGCTGTTTCGTCAGAGTCGAAAGCTCCGCTCTCCGTGTTTTCTGCAGAATCAGAAAAATCAAAATCTGAAAAATCAGGCAGAGTGTCTTCACTATTGCTTGCAGCAGATGAATTTGCTTCTGAGTCAACGGTTTTAGGAGATTTCTTGACCCAAACTCCATAGTTGTCAAGTTCTTTTGTGTTTTCGGAATCACTCATATATTTTCCCCTTTTTCAAATTTAATATTCACAGTCATTAGTTTTATGTTAAGAATCACGTAGGATTTTACTTTGAAGAGCTTTGCAAAACTTCTGTAAAATCTTAGGAACTTAAGATAAAAATCGTAATTTTTCAAAACCTCTCAATAAAAGCCAGTGCCAAAAAAACATTTAAATTAAAATTTAAAAAAACTCTAAAATTATTTTAAGCCTGAATTTTATTTTTGCGAGAGATTTTTTTTAAAATCCCAACTTTTTTATTCTATCGACACTATTACTGAAAATCTGTAGTAAAAGTTATTTTAGGAAAAGTCTTGATGAAAAAAATGAATCCAGGCGTTGACTGACTCAATTTTTTTTGATGTGGGGAGTGATTTTTCTTTAAATCTTAAAAATCGCGGAATTTGAATTGATGAATTTCGGAGGTGCTGCCGATATAAATTTCATTATGTCAAAAATGTTCAGAATTCTAGCAGCTAGTTTTGCTGGAACTTTTATATATGTTCTCGTTTCTCTTACCTGCGGTAAAGACGGTCTATGGGCCGACGGGCAGCTTCGGGAGCAGAAACGTCTTCTTAGCACCAGGGCAGAGGAGATTCAGAAAATCAACAATAGTCTTGAACTAGAATATACTGCTCTAAAAAAAGACCCTGATGTTATTGCGGCGTTTGCCCGAAAACTCGGATATGTCAGAGATGGAGAAAAGCTTGTAAAAATAAATGGTCTTATTACGAATGACCAGTTTTATTTTGAAACGGGAACTCCTCTAAAATTCGTGGAGCCTCAGTTCCTGCCTGAATGGTTTTGCAAGACTTCTGGTTTTATGATGTTTTTTGTCGTTTATCTTTATTTATGGTTAAATGAATTCAAAGATAATGGTGCGAATGCTAAAAGAAAAAAATCTAGAAAAGTCAGAGTAAAGGGGATTCCAGTTTATGATTTGCCGCAAAAGTGATGAAGAATCGGCTCAGATTGCAATTGACTACATTCGTAGAGGTAAAGTCGTAGTCTTGCCGACGGATACGGTTTATGGTTTTTCTGGTATTGTTGACGGCAGAATTTATTCATACCAAACAAATCAGAAAATTTTCAATATAAAGGGGCGGAATGAAAATAAACCGCTTATCCAGTTGATTTCTAAGCCTGCTGACTTAAAAAAGTATACTCGTGATGTGGTTCCGGAAAAACTTCTTGAAAAATGGCCGGGTCCATTAACGATAATCGTTCACACTTTTGCTTCTGACGGCAATTTTGAAACAACGGCATTCCGTTGTCCAGGCGATGAATGGCTTAGAAAAGTTATTGCCGGTTGTGGAGCGCCAATTTATTCCACAAGCGTAAATCGTTCTGGAAGACCTGTGCTTGATAATATCAAGCAGATAAAAGATGAATTTGGAAAAGAAGTTGATTTGATTATTGATGATGGCGATAAAAAGGGGGGGGTGCCGTCGACAATTGTTTCTATCGATGAGTCTGGCGAAATAAAAATCGTCCGTCAGGGAATTGTGACTATCTAACTTCTTGTTTATAAAAA
>NZ_JPUF01000015.1 GCF_014737315.1 Treponema zioleckii
TTTTTTAGTTTTAGTTCTGCAAGAGCCCTTGCATAAGGTTTACCATCAGATAAATCTTTTTGTAAACTTCAACTGCCAGTTCCTGAATTGGATTTTCTGCAAATCTGTCCAATTCCTTCCAGTTTGTAATCAGCTCTGGACGTGCTTTTTTGTAGTCTTCAACAAGGTCTTTCGTGCCTTTTGCAAACACAATTAAGTTTTTTGTGCTGTTTACGACGAATTCCTTTGCGATGGAGTTACAGTCGCGGAGCGTTGTCTTGATGATGTTTGCGGCTTCTTTGTCCCTGTCGGAGCGCGGAAGCAAGGTTTTTAGCTTTGTTCCGTACTCACCGCCTTCTTCAGAAAGTTTTCCGTCAAAAGTTGTGATTTTGTCTGAGTTTTCAAGAAGCGTATGGAAAGCTTCGCTCATCGCCTTTGAAAGCGGAGAAGCACCCCATTTGCCGCGGATAAGAACCAAGTCTGCATAGTCGCGAACGTCGCGTTTTACGTATTCCAAAAGGAACGCCTTCATGTAATTCAAGGCTTTTGTATACTCAAAACGGCCAAGATTCTTTTTTACGAAAATTGCTGATTTTGCATCAGTGTAATATTTGAGTGCCGTGATTGCGCTCGTGTTAAAAATCTGTGTCGCAATGCTGTCAATCTTCGAATCTTTTTGCTCTGCTTCGAGCTTTCGGATTGTGTTTGTTGCTTCGAGACGGATTTTTTCGATGTAAGTCTCTACGATTTGCTCACGTTTTTCTTCGACAGAAACAAAATACGTCGGGTCTTTTGTGGTGAGCTGGATAATCATCTCAAAGACGTTTGCCGAACGCATCTGTTCGAGTTTGTTCATAAGCTTGTTCCAAACGGCAGGCTTGATTGGCTCAACGCCCTTTATCGCCTTGAACATGCCCATCATATCGCTCCAGTCTTTGTTGAGCGGCATTGCCCACGTAATTGCAAGGAAGTCTTTTAAGTCGTCGGCAATGTAAGATGCGTCTATCGGGTTGAATTTCATTGTTTTGTTGAATTCTCGTTCTTTTAACGACGAATCGAATTTTTTGAGCATAAAATAAAAGTCAAAAAGACAGAATGCCCTAAAACTCATCAACTTTGAATAAATATCATCGATTTCGCGGATTTTGTCTTGAGAAAAATCGCTCGACAACGTATCAAGGTTTGATTTTACCTTCTGTTTGAGTTTGTCGAATTCCATTGAGGCAGAAATTGTTTTGATTGATTCTTCTGAAAGTTCATCAACAATCTTTTTTTGCTCCTCAGAAAGCGAATAGTCAACTACAAGTGTTTTGAACGCATTCGGATTCTGCTGATTTTGGAACATAAGCTGCGTTGGAGAAATCAGTTTGTAAATCTCAAAGAAAAATTTTCCGAGCTGTGGTAAAATCTGGTCGGAACCTGCTTTGTAAAATTTATATTTTGTTTTAGAAAGCGTTTTGGCTATTGCTTTAAGCTTGCGTTTTTTCTCGGCTTCTGGGTCATTTTTATGAAAAAACGAGCCGAACAATTTTTGAAATATATTTTCACCCGATTGATTATTAGACATTCTTTAAATATGCAAAATTATGCCCGTTATGTCAATCAATGGGAACGCTGCAAGTTGGTTTTACGGATGTAAGTTGACTTGTGCGTTCCCCGCGAGTTTCTGACGAAACTCGCGCTCTGGTGGGGGCAGTTTGCATGTGCTCACGAAACGCGGCGACAAGCAGGGCCGCGTTTCGTGGGTTTTGCTTTATTGCTCACGCGCCGCTCGCAAGGTTTTTTGCGGTAGTGCAGACAATTTTTTTACGCTGGCACGTTTGCAATGCAGAAAAACTTCACTTGTAGAAAAAATCCTTACTTCGCTTTAATATTCTATAATAATGGAAGTGAACAATTTTAATTCGGTGGACAAAAAAACTCTAAAAAAATATTCGGCTTATATTCTGATTACTTGCGTGGGAATCTTTTTGGGCGTGATTCTCAAACTTTTTGTAATCGACATCCTGCACGTTTCTGGAAAATCCATGCAGCCTTCGATTGAAGACGGAGAAGTGATTTTGGTTAACAAGCTTGCTTACGGACTTAATAAACCTTACGGCGAAAAATCTTTTTTTAATTGGAGCGAACCTAAAGTCGGTGACGTGGTTATTTATCTTTACGACAACAAAATCGTTGTAAAACGCTGCGTAGCCACGGAAGGCACTTTGCTAGAATATTCGGATAATCCGTTATATACTCTAAAAATCGGCGAAAAAGAAATTTCTCTTACGGCTGAGCAGTATGACAATTTAAAATCTTCACCGAAAGTTCCAGACGGCTATATTCTTGCGGTCGGAGACAATTACAGGGAATCAATTGATTCAAGAAATTATGGTTTTGTTTCAGTTCGCAACATTCTCGGAAAAGTTTTATGCAAATAAATAATTATCTTAAAAAAGTACCGACAATCGTCATTTGTGTTTTGACCGTAATTTTTGCGGGCATTGTCATTTTTCATTACGGAATGTATGCCTTTTCCAAAAAAGAAACTTCCACGGTGGCCTATTCAGAAAATCTGATCCGCGGTTCAATTCTTGACCGGAACGGAAAAGCACTTGCGGTTTCTACGAATTTCTATCAGTTCGGAGTTACGCCTTCCGCAATCAAAGACGTTCAGGAATTTTCTAATTTGATTGCTCCGGTAATCGGCGAAATGCCGCAGATTATAAGTCAGCTGATTTTTTCTAACAAAAAGTCAAGTTTTTTGTACATCAAAAAGAAGATTGACCAAAGCGTTTATGATGAATTAAAAACTTTGTGCAACACGAAAGGGTTCGGAAATGCCGTTCGTTTTGACAGAATTCCCGGACGAATTTATCCTGAGAACAATCTCGCATCTCAGCTGATTGGCTTTACGGATTACGACGGAAAAGGCTCCGAAGGAATCGAATATTCAATGAATGACATTCTTATGCCTCTTCCGAACGGAACTGATGAAGAACTCCGCGGAAAAAATATTTACCTTACAATCGACGCGAATTTGCAGTACAAACTTGAAAAAATCGCACAGGATGCCCTTACAAAAACCGGCGGAGAAGCGTTGATGCTGGTTGCCGCCGAAGCAAAAACGGGCGAAATTCTTTCGTACATCAGTCTGCCGTCTGCCGATTTGAATGATTTTGGAAACGTTTCTCAGGAAGCTTTGCGAAGCCGCCCTGTTTCCGAAGGATACGAGCCAGGCTCTGTTTTTAAGATTTTTTCGGTGGCGGCTTTCCTTGACACGAATGCAATTTCCAAAACCGACATATTCACTTGCGACGGCGTTTATGAGCGGCGCACGAGCAGCGGCGAAGTTGTAAAAATCACTTGCTTGAACAACGATGGTCCTCAGACGGCGCGCGAAGCCCTTCAGCATTCTTGTAACGATGCTTTGGCGCAGATGAGTGACAGAATTGATTCTGACGTTTTCTTAAAGAAAATTCGGTCTTTTGGCTTTGGCGAAAAAACAGGAATAGAGCTTTCTGGCGAAACGACCGGACTTGTGCGCAATACGAGCGACCGTTTGTGGTCTGCGCGTTCAAAGCCGACCATTGCAATCGGGCAGGAAATTCAGGTGAGCGCAATGCAGATGGTTCAGGCCGCAACCGCGATTGCGAACGGCGGTGTGCCTGTAAAACTCACCTTAATCGATAAAATCACCGACAGCAACGGCAAAGAAGATTTTGTTCACAAGCCGATTTACAAAGACCGCGTGTTAAAAGAATCCACGGCAACTTATCTTCTTAGCTGCATGGAATCTGTAACTGAAAGCGGAACAGGACGCAAGGCGACCATTGGCGACATTTCCATCGGAACAAAAACCGGAACCGCCCAAATGGCCGACCACATTCACGGCGGATATAGCAAGACCGACTACATTTCAAACTGTATCGCAGTTTTTCCTGTAGAAGCCCCAGAAATCATTCTGTACATCGTCATTGAAAAAGCAAAAGGCGAGCAGTATGCCGGACGAATCGTAGCTCCTGTAATCAAAGAGGCTGCCAACGTAATCATTGATTATCTCGGAATGAGCCGAAAGAGCGCTTCGAGCCTTGTTCATTCTGGCGTAATTTCGATTTCTGGAGACGCACCTGTAGTCATAAAAGACACCGTACCGAATTTTGTGGGAATGTCTTCCCGCCAGATTCTTCCTTTGACAGACCGAACGGATTTGCGCGTAAAAGTTAACGGATACGGCTGGGTAACCGAGCAAAAACCAGCCCCAGGAACACCTGTAACGGAGAATATGGAAATTGAACTCTATTTGGAATAAAAATATTTCGCTTTTTAAAAAAAGATTCCCGCTTCTGGCAGAAACGCTTTTGAAAAATCATTTTGCGGAGAATCCTGATGAAATTCCGGAAGATTTTCTGGCGCCACTTGAGATTCTTCCGTCAAAAACGGGCGTGCTTACTGCCCGCGAAAACGGAAAATATCTTCATTCGTTTTACAATCCTCTTCGCGAGGCTGAGCAGACTGCCGAGAGCGCAAAAAAAGGCGACGGCGCAAAATCTAACAAAACGATTATTTCGGCTGCATTTTTGGGCTTTGGCTTTGGCTATGCCGCCTTGCAGTACGACAAAAAAAAATCCGAACGACACGGTGATTCTCGTTGAGCCTGATTTTCGCTATTTTTTTACGGCACTTTCAGTTTGCGACTGGAGCGAACTTTTTGCCCTAAAAAATTTTATTGTCGCAGTTCAGACCGGAGCGGACGTGGTTGTTTCGCTAATTGAAAAAGCCGGCGGATTTGACCATTGCGCAATCGTCGCGAACCCTGCCCACATGCAGCATGCCACGGAATATTTTACCGCGCTTTCGAGTCAGATTTCCCGCAACAAGCAAAAAGACAAAATCAACTCTGCCACGCAGGAGCGCTTTTCAAAACTTTGGCTCAGGAACGTTTGCCGGAACCTTGAAAAATTCGCCACTTTTGACGGCGTGAACCGATACGAAAAAAAATGCCCGAAGAATTTGCCATTTTTAATCCTTGCGGCAGGGCCAACATTGCAGGACGTGCTTCCGCACCTTAACGAACTCAAAAAAAAATGCGTCATCGTTGCGGTGGACACGGCTTTGCGGGCTTGCCTTCGACTTGGCTTTGAGCCGGATTTTATTCTGCTTGCCGACCCTCAATATTACGCGTACATGCACATTGCGGGGCTTTCCGCGCCTTCTAGCGTGCTCATAACCGAATCTGCGGCTTATCCCGCGGTCTATCGCTTTGATTGCAAGGAAATCATCGTGTGCTCTTCGATGTTCCCGCTCGGAAAATTTTTTGAAGAAAAACTCGGAAAAAAAGGCGAATTGAGTTCTGGAGGCTCCGTTTCCACAGCTGCGTGGGATTTTGCACGCCTTTGCGGGGCAAACGAAATTTATTGCGCCGGACTCGATTTGGGCTTTCCAGACTTCCAGACTCACATCCGTGGCTCAACCTTCGAAGAAAAAATCCATACTGCATCGACAAGGCTCGTTCCCGCAGAAAAATCTGGAGTCTCCGCACTTTTTGGCGCAAACATGATTTACGAAAAAAATTACGCAGGCGAACCGATTCTTACCGACAACCGCATGAAAATGTTCGCATGGTGGTTCGAAAGCAAGTGCACCGAAAATTCGAGCATAAAATCCTATTCACTTTCTCAAAAATCCCTAAAAATTCCGGGATTCAGCGTCTGTCAAATAGAAGATTTTATAAAAAAATCGGATGTGATTTTAGAAAAAGATGAATTCATGAAGTGCATCTTCCACGGCGCACCTTCGCAGAGCGAACTTTCAGAACGGAAAAAATCTTTGCCTGCATAAAAAATGACTTACTTTTAGGGTTTGATTCTTTGTATGAATTTGCCAAAAAAGGAATTCGCGTTGCGGACAACGGAATTTCTGACAACAAAAAAAATCCGATAAAATATCTTTCCGAGCTTGAGTCAATCGACAGTCAGATAAAAAATTCTCGCTTTAAAGATATCGCCTCTTTGGTTTTTCCTACGGAACGAAAACTCAACGACATTTTTGCCGAGTCACGGCTCAGTCAAGATGAAATTTTGATGAATTTTCAGAAATCAAAAATTATTTACAAGCAAATCATCGAAGGTATAAAACTTTACCGTGCTGAACTTTGCTTTTCGTAAAATTTAAAAGAATTTTTGAATTTAATTCTAAAGAATTTTTACTGCCTACCGAAATTTATAATGTACCGAGCAATGCAGGGCATTTTCATTTTGAAAGAGGGTCTGTGAAGTTTTCAGAATGAAATGTTATCCAGATGCCTTGCATTGTAAAAAGTATGTAATCAAGCGGTGGGTGTAGCTGTGAAATGCATCCGTTGCAAAAAATATTGCATATAAGCGGTTCTCCATGATTAAGATGAAAGGTGTGTAAGGCTTTTCATCTTTTTTTTTTGCTCTTCTGTTTTTTGGTTGTATAATGATTTTGAGAGGGGCTGTAAAAAATCTCCAAAATCTAAAAAAGTCACATAAAATGACACTTTTCAGGGATTGTGGGTAAAAAATCACTGATTTTTGTCCGATAATTTAATTGGAGAATTATTATGACTTCATTTAAGGTTGCAGAATTACAAGACGGAAAAATTTTTACGGATTCCCTTTTCCTTGACAGCAATTTTTTACTACTCGACAAAATTTGTCCTTTTACAAAAGAATTACGCTCTGCGTTGCTTGAATGGAAGTTTACAGAGGTATATACAGAAGGTTCTGCTGTCGTTCCGCTGGCAGAAAAAGCTCCTATTTCTAAAGAATTTGAAGATGTTGATCTCGATGAAGTAATTGATAACGGTAAGCCCGAAAAAAAACAACTTGACAATGCTGATATTCGAAATCTCCTTGCCGATGCTCTGAACGCGCTGCGCACGTCTCCTGAAAATCAAAAAATGGAAATCGTTCAGGAAGTATTTAAAGGTCTTCAGGACTATGCTTCGGTTGTGTACACTAGGTTTGTCACGCATAGGGTGCTCAGTCTTGCCCAAATTTCAGAAGTTATAGAGGATTTTTGCAAGATATCTTCAGAATTCCGCTCGTATCTTTTGAGAATCACGCCGCCTCTTTTTAAAAAGAGCGATAAGAATTTTATAATTGGTCATACGGTTCGTTCGCTTATTTATTCGATTGTAATTGGCCAGCAACTAAAAATGCCTAAAGATAAACTCGTGGAACTCGGAGTTGCGACCTTCCTGCATGAAATCGGTCAGATTCGTCTTCCTCCGCAGATTTATCTTACGGAGCGTCCGCTTTCTTCTAACGAAAAGAACATTCTTGCAACCCATACGATTCTTGGTTACAAGATTCTGAAAGATCACAACTTTCCGCTTGCGATTCAGCTTGGTGTTTTGCAGCACCACGAGCGCGAAAACGGAAAAGGTTATCCTCAGCGACTCTTTAGCGGAAATATTTCGCTTTACGGAAAGATTATTTCTGTAGTTTGCTCTTTTGAGGCAATTACGGCTCCTCGCCACTATAAGGAAGCAAAATCAACTTATGAAGCTATGATTGAAATGCTTCGTAACGCAGATAAGCAGTATGATGAAATCGTGATTAAGGCTCTCGTTCAGGCATTGTCCCTTTTCCCGATTGGCGCGTATGTTTTCCTTTCTAACGGAAAACTTGCTCAGGTTACTGATACGAATCAGAATGATCCACGAACTCCGTTCGTTCAAATTATTGGCGAAAAAAATGAGGTTGGAAATCCAAAAATAGTGCCAACCGACAATGAGCTTTTTAAAATTGCCCGTGTTTTGAGCAAAGAAGAAGTTGCTGATATTATGAATGCCTTAAAGAACAAGCAGTAAATTTGTTCCGCAGAGGCTTTTTTGCATTGTTATGAGAGTTGCTTGCCGGGCGGTAGCGAAGGGGCAGCATGAAATTACTGTGCTCAAATCTCATGACGAAAACTCAAAATTCGGCCCTCTATTTTTTGAGATTTTTTAGTTGAAGAATTGCCTGATTTTTTCAACTTCCTCGTTGAATTTTTCATCGATATTCGGCGGGTTTTGTGTAAAGTATAAAATCTGCTGCAGCTCATCTTCAGTCTGAACGCCCCAAACCGGAACCACGTTGTCGAATTGCTGCAGGTAGCCTAATGCCAGCGGAAGGTTCGTTACGACACCGCCACACAACGGTCGGCTTGCAATAAATCCTATGTCAGCCTTAAAAAATTCCTGCGTAAGTTGTTCTGTTTCTTTTCCGCAGAGCATATTGAACGGAAATTGCAACGTTTCCCAACCAACTTCCGACGTTAACATTGAAAGTGCCGTTTCTATTGAGTCAGTTGAGATTCCATAATGTTTTATGACGCCCGTGGTTTTTAGATTCAAAAGCTTTTCCACAAGACCGATTTCTTCGTTTCCTGGAAGAAAATTCGTGCGGACAAGCTGGAATAAATCAATGTAGTCGGTCTGAAGGTTGCTGAGACAAGTGTCAATGTCCTCCGCGAGTTCGTCTGCCGAGTGGGCTGACGATTTTGCCGCAATAAAAATATTTTTTCGCATTGCAGGAAACTCTGCAATGGCAGCTCCGAGCCGTTTGGAACTTTCAACTTCGGATTTTGATGTGTCAAAAAAATTAATGCCTTCTTCATAAGCCTTTTTTACCATTTTTATGGCGATTTCCTGGTTTTCGGCTTTGCCAAGCGAGGCTGCCCCGAACCCTGTCCGGCTTACGAGAAGATTTGATTTTCCTAAAACAACATAATCCATCGCTAAAAGCTCCGTCCGTCTGGATTTTTAAGGAACTGGCTGCGCTGAAAAAATGTTCATGCAGCCAGAATCGTTCTGACTATCGCTCAACAGGCTTGTAATTCTTAATTGCGTTGAACAAGAATGTGTGAAGGTCAGAAAGCTTAACGCGCTCCTGTTCCATTGAGTCTCGGAAACGAACTGTTACTGTTCCGAACAAATCGTTCTTTGAACCGTCGTCTTTTGTCTCCTGGATTGTGTCAAAGTCAACTGTTACGCAGAATGGAGTTCCAATCTCGTCCTGTCGTCGGTAACGTTTTCCTACAGTTCCTGAAACATCGTAGTCTGTTACGAAGTCCTCTTTGAGAAGATGCTGAATCTCTTTTGCCTTTTCTGCAAGTCCGCCTTTTTTCATGAGCGGAAGAACTGCAACCGTTACAGGTGCGAGTCTTGGGTCAAGGTGAAGAACAGTTCTGTAGTCTTCTGTTCCTTCTTCTGTGGCAACGTTCTCTTCTTCGTAAGCTTCACAAAGGAACATGAGGAAGTTTCGGTTCAAACCAGCCGAAGTTTCGATTACATACGGAATGTACTTTTTGTTTCCGTCTTCCTGATCGATATACGACATGTCTTTCTTTGAGTATTCCTGATGCTGAGAAAGATCGAAGTCTGTGCGTGAGTGGATTCCTTCGATTTCTTCAAATCCAATCGGGAAGTTGTAAGTGATGTCGTAAGCGTCTTTTGCGTAGTGAGCGAGCTTGTCGTGGTGATGCCACTTGAGCTGTTTTTCTGGAATGCCGTACTTTAAGTAGAATGCCCAGCGTTCTTTTCGCCAGCGTTCAAAAGTTTCATCCTCGGTTCCTGGCTTACAGAAATATTCCATTTCCATCTGCTCAAATTCGCAAGTTCTAAAAATAAAGTTCTTGAAGATGATTTCGTTTCGGAAAGATTTTCCAACCTGAGCAACGCCAAAAGGCACTTTCATGCGGTTAGACTGAACGATGCTCTTGAAGTCTGTAAAAATACCCTGACAAGTTTCCGGACGAAGATAGATAAGGTGAGCGTCATCAGCGATTGGTCCCTGATGTGTTTTGAACATAAGGTTGAACTCGCGAACAGCAGTATATTTTTTATTTTTTGAGTGACAAGTAGGGCACTCGATATTCTCGTCAATGTATGCCTTCATCTCTTCGTGAGACATTGTATCAATCGGTTTTCCAGGAGCCTTGTCTGGATTTGCGGCAACAAAGTCCTCAATGAGTTTGTCCGCGCGGTGTCGAGCCTGACACTCAAGACAGTCAATCATCGGGTCAGAAAAGTGACCAACGTGACCAGAAGCTTCCCATGTTGTATGGTGCTGGAAGATAGCAGAATCAAGACCAACTACATCGTCGTGGAGCTGAGTCATTTCCTTCCACCATGCGTTCTGAATGTTTCTTTTGAATTCAACGCCTAAAGGACCGTAGTCCCAAGCACCGGCTTGTCCACCGTAAATCTCTGATGCCTGATAAACAAAACCTCGTCTTTTGCAGAGCGAAATGATTTTGTCCAAAGTACATGCGTGTGGATCAGCCACAACCTTTTCATTTTTTGCCATTTTTTTCTCCTGAATCCACCACTGGCTTGTGGCAGACGATAAAAATAAAGTAACAAGATTGTAGCAGATTTTTCTAAAAATGAAAATGTAGTTTTAATTCTACGTGAGTTATGAAAGTCCCGATGTTCGGAAGTTCCTTAAAATCGCGGGGGTGGGGAAAGTGCAAAGTAGTGCCTTGTTAAAATCCGCAGATAAAATTTTACCGCTGATTTCCTGATTAATATCAGACTCAGAAGAAATATAAAATCTATGTAATACACCATCCATCATAACATAATCACCTAATCATCTTTATGGTATCTTGAGCCAAAAGATAAAATTTTTAGATTTATTTAAATATTCTTAAATAATGTTTGCGTCAACCTCTTTCCCATGTTTATTGAAATGATGTAACAAAGAAACTTTTGCATTATCAAACGTGTTTTTTCCAACTCGCACCAGAAGCAAGAAAAATACTATGCGGAAAAAGATTCTTACGGTTTCTTTAGTTTTTTAACTTTTGCAAGTTTGCCGTTTTGAATTTTACAGACATAATAAGTCCATATCTGAGAGTCGCCTCCGAACAGAAAACGATGAATGGGATTGAATCGATTGTATTCACTTCTTAAAACATATATATCATAGTTCTTTCTCATTGCAATAATCTTTTCTTTTTTGGGAACGAATGTTTTTACCTCATTTAAAGAAACATTTTCTTCAATGTAGTTTGCAGTGAAAAGTTTATTTTGAACAGATAAATACACATTCCCATCTTCAACAAAAAGCTCCCTGAAATTTGTCTCTTTTGAAAAAATCTCTTTTCCAGATCGCAATGAAACAATTTTCATTGATTCTGGCCAACCATTATTTCCAGCAGTTATAAATAATGCTCTTTCATTCTTTTCATCAACATACATAGACCATATATTCATATAGCGATTTTGTATAAGAAAATTTTCTAGTTTATACTCTGAAATTACCTTCGGAGATTCCAAAGTCCTTTTTGTTATATAAAAATCTGCTTCAGAATCAATAGATAGTTCAAGACAAAAAATACCGTTTTCAGAGTAAAAAGCTGCTCTCAACTCTCTGTTTATAGACTTTCTGTTAATTGAATAAATTTCAGTTCGCTTTGAGTCTTTGAAATTATTCAAAGCAAATTGATATTCATCAAATTCATAGTGCGTCCCAGTTTTTCTGTAGAAAATGAAATGATTGAACTCATCAACGGTTTGAGTCGTTAAAATAGACCCTTCTCCCAGTATAGGATTCGTGCACCTCATCACCGGAGTGAACTTTTTTAAATCTGCTGTAGACCAGATACCAAAACCTTCTGAAATATATTGTTTTTCTGCATATAAAAATGAAGCAAAAAGCATCTGAACTAGAAAAAAAAGTTTTCTCATTGATTCTCTCCTTTATTTTTTTCTCTCAGAATTTTGGATAAATTGAGCGCCGTGACCTTTCATGGGGCGGACTTCTCGGGGAAAAGTGGATTTTTTAGGCATCCTACAAATCGCGATTTGTAGGGAAAATGCTTTTATTTAGAATAACTACCATACTAATTAATTTAGGTATATATTCTATTTACAATTTAATCTTATAAAGTTCGTTGCTTTTTTTATATTTTCACTAATTAAACTTAGCTCCTTGAACTCAATTTTATATAATGCTTTTTCCCAATCATAATCTTTTATAACTTGTAACACAAATCTGCCCCTGGAATACAGCTCTGGATACCAACCTAAATCTAAAAGTACATTATTTTGAAATGAAATTTGTAATATATCTTCTAAAAGACATTTTTCTTGTCCTTCTATAGACTTTGATAAATCAAAATCAAATTCATTATAAATTACTTTTCCTTCTGGTATATATAAATCAAACATATTTATTCCCCAATTAATTTTTTTTGCGGGAAGCCTGCGGCGAGAATGAGCCAACTCCAATTTGTATGGATTCCGAATCAGGTTCGGAATGACAGGACTGCTAAGGAGAGTGTGTCTAAAAAGTTGCGTCATACCGAATTTATTTCGGAATCTATACTGCATTTTGTATGCCGCACCTCGAAACAGGTTCGGAATGACATATTGGGGAACTTCTCTCAATTACCAGAAGCAAACCAAAAACGATGCGAGAAAAACGGTCAACCGACGTCTTCCAATTACTGGACAACTTTATCAGTATTTTGTGCCGATGAACGAACCGTATTTTACTTTTAATTCCTGACCGTTTGAAGTTCCGTTTATTACGTCTTCGTTCAGGCGGATTTTGTTTTTCTCAAAAAGAAGGACGATTGTTGAGCCGTGCAGGTCAAAAAATCCTTTTTCATCGCCTTTTTTAAATGACTCGCTGCCGCCCGTGTTTCCGAGATGATTTACGATTCCGCCAACTGAGAACGCGCCAACTTCAATTTGAGCCACTTTGCCGAAGTTTTCTGTTGAAAGAATCGCCCATGAACGGCGGTTTTTTGTGTAAACCCTAAAGTTTTCACAAGCCTTCGGCTGAACCGAGTAAAGCTTTCCGCGCAAAAAGTGGTTTTTGCCTTCCTCGCCCTCGTGCTTTCCATTGTCGATGTAGCAGAAACGGTGATAGTCGCTCGCGCACAGACGGAAAACCAGACAGTCTCCGCCTACAAAGTTTTGTCCGTAATCTTTTGTGCCAAAAAAATCTTCGAGCGTGTAATCAAAACCTTTTATGTGAAAAGTGGAATTTTCCTCGATTGTGTATACCGAAAGAAGCGAGTCCGATGGCGAAATCAAGTGAGAACTTTCTTTATCAGTGTTAAGTTTTTCGGAATCAATTTTTCTCGTAAAAAAATCGTTGAACGAACTGAAGTTTCTTCCTTCAAAATTGCTCATATCAATTCCGTTTTTTGCAACGAATTTTTTGATATAGAATTTTGAGAGCGGAGTTCTTAAAAGAAAGCCTAAAAGTTTTGGAATCCTGACAAAAAGAATGAATTCCAAAATTGCTTTTCCAATTTTTGTTCCGTAGAGAAATTCCACAGATTTGTCGTTTTGATTCGCAAAAGATTTTTCAGCCATCAATTATTCCGCCTGAGTGTTCTCTGATTCGGCATTTTGCTCATTGTCCAGTTTTGGTGGGTGAGCCAAAAATTCAACTTCAGAGGAAATATTTTCTTTGATTTCTTTTATTGTTGCAGGAGATTCAAAAACAATCGAACTGTCGGAACTGACTGTAGGAACACAATAGCTTTTTCCGAGAAGAAGAAGAACAAGTTCCACAAGTCCAATGAGAATCATTACGATTTTTCCGATTAAGCCCGGTTTTATGATTTTGAACGGCATGATGAACGCAAATGCCATAAAAATAAGGAGCACTGCCGCGGCTTCGATTGGCGGACGTGAGCTACCTGTAAAATAAGTTACGATAAATACCGCTGGCAAGATGATTGCGATGCTGGTGACCGGCAATCCCTTGTATTCGTGGCGTGAGTCAGCAGTTTTGTTCTGTCGCTCCATTTCGTCAACGTTAAAGTACGAAAGTCGGATGAGTGCGCAAAGAAGGTAAATCGCGCAGATGCATATTACTCCGCGTGCCTGCCAAGGGTGCTCAATCGGGTACTGAGCGTCCCCGATGGCGAGTTTGTAGACAATCAAAGACGGAAAAACACCGTAGCTTATGATGTCGGCCATGGAATCTATCTGGATTCCAAAAAGTTTTTCGGACGGCGTGCGGTTCTTTTTTGTTGAGGCAACCTTTCCGTCGAACATGTCCATTACGCCCGAAACCATAAGGCAGAGCAGGGCGAGAATAAAACTTCTGTCGGAATTAGAGAATACAAAATGTATTCCTGCGAACGAAAAGAGCATTCCGATGTACGTTAATAAAACTGTGTAGTTATAAACTCCTAGCAGCATAAATTATCTCCATAATATAAAAATCGCGGAAAATGATTCCACGACAGTTTCATAAATTAAATCTGTTCTCCAAGATAGCCGAAAATTAAGCTATAAACAAGAATAGTCAAAGGCTTTGAAGTAAGAATGATGATTAAAAATCTCTTGAACTTCATTTTTGTGAGTCCTGTAAAGTAGCACAAAAAGTCGTCCGGAGAGATTGGAAGCAAAATCGCAATCCACAAGAATATCGAATAGCTTTTATGCCATTTTTGCATCCATTTTAAGCATTGATTGTATCTTTTTTCTGAGAAAACGAGGCGCATCATAGAGTCGCCGAATTTTCGAGAAATCAAAAAAGCCAGTATTGAACCCGAACAGATTCCTATGTAGTTGCAGATGAATCCTGGAATCGTGCCAAACAGTCCTGCTCCTGCGATGCAGCCAATTGTTCCTGGAATTATTGCATATAAAACTTTTACGCACTGAAAGACTGTAAGAATGATGAATCCGAAGTAACCGAAACTTTGAATGTAGTCACGGAATGTTGCTGCATCACTGAATCGTCCGTTTTTATATTGATAAATAAAAAACGTTCCCACGGCGACAAAAAATAGTAAAAATATGCCTGCAAAAATATGTTTTGCAAAACTGCGTTTTTTTTGTGTGCCGTTTTTCTGCAAGTTGTTTTCAGAGTCAAAAGCGTCTTTTGGCTGTTCCTGTAAATATGCTGATTCTGCGATTTCTTGATTCATTAGTTTTATTTTCCGTAACTTAAAAAATAACATATAATTCTACTTGTGAAAAGTGGCATATTTTGCTCTTACCACTGACATGGCTGATTTTTCTTTTGTTTTTTTTTGCAATCTGAATCATTGAAAGTTTTTATTGTCCATATAAGATTTTTTTTGTAAGTTATTTATAATGTTAGGGGCGGGATGATTAAAAATATCGTCATGCTGAATTTGATTCAGCATCTATGTCTTATGGTGTAGAACTTCCAAAGCATAGAGGCAACCCCAAACTTTGACAATGTTAGCATATCAACACAGAGAGGATTTTTATGTACGACTATACGTATTTGATTTTTGTCTTGCCTGCCGTTCTTTTGAGTTTGTGGGCAAGCTCTGCCGTAAATTCAAGATTTTCAAAATATAATAAAGTTCACAGTAGAAAAGGAATTACAGGAGCTCAGGCTGCCGAGCTTTTGCTCAGGGCGAACGGGATTTATGACGTAAAAATTCGGCATATAAGCGGAAATCTTACGGACAATTATAATCCTGGAAATAAAATCCTGAGTCTCAGCGACTCAACTTACTCTAGCACGTCGATTGCGGCGATTGGCGTTGCTGCCCACGAGACTGGGCACGCGATTCAGCACAAAGTTGGCTATGCCCCGCTCGGACTCAGGAGCACTCTTGTTCCTGTGGCGAATATTGGTTCTCGGCTGGGGCCGCTTTTGGTAATAGCAGGGCTTGGTTTTGGATATTTTGGTTCAAGGGAGTCCCTTGCCATTTCTCAGCTGATAATGAATGCAGGAATTCTGCTTTTTTCTGGTGCCGTTCTTTTTTACATCATCACATTGCCAGTTGAATTCAATGCGTCTCGCCGTGCGTTAAAAATTCTGCATCAGACAGGAACTCTTGATTCTAGTGAACTTGCCGGTACCCGAAGTGTTTTGTGGGCTGCCGCAATGACTTATGTGGCTTCTGCTTTGACTGCTGTCGGTCAGCTTTTAAGGCTTCTGTTTATTTCTCAGCGCCGTCGTCGTTAAACTCGTTCCGCTCCGTGTCCACGCCAAGCCCAAAAAGCGCAAAATCCGCTTTTACAGGGTCGTCCGGAAAAACTTCTTTTAGGCGGTCGGTAAGTTCTATGGCCGTCTTGAGATTTGCGGAGCGTATTTTTCCTTTTGAATTCGGCTCGATGATTTTAAAATTCGTGGCTTCTTGCATTACGTGGGTGTCGAGCGGAATCAGCAAGTCTTTTTTTGAATACCAAGTCCACAATCCTAAATCAACTGGGCTTTCCGTTCGGACCATCCACCTTAAAAACATATTCAATTTTTTTGCCGCGGAATCTGGCGAATGGGGGAGCAAGTTGCACTCTTTTGGGAAAAAGCCGGCGATAACGTCGGTGAGCCGTTGAGAAGTGCACTTGTATTCATTCTTAAAAAAATCTCCCAGAGATTCTGATTTTTCGAGAATGATTCTGATTGAATCAAAAAAAAGTCTCATTGAATTGTTGGAATACATTCTGTAAAAAGATTTTTCGTTCTGCGGAAAGAAAATTTCGTATTTTTTTTGAAGAATCCACTCTTGCGGATTGTCGCTCATATTGTTTAGAATCAGTTCGACATGTTGCAAAATCTGCTCTCTTCGCCCGAATGCCAAATTTGCGGCAATAAAAGCTACAATTTCTTGTTCCCGCTGTGTTTTGTAGCGGTGCATGAATTGCGACGGGTCTTTTAAAAGAAAGTCGGCTGTTTCGTATTTTTGAGCCAGACTTCGTAATTTTTCAATAAGTTTTTCTTCAAGCATTATTAAATTATAATAAAAAAGCTGCTGGCTAGGAACAAAGTTTTGTGCCGGCCAACAGCTTTTCTTACGAGTTTATGGCTCCCTCGAAAAACTGAAGTTTTTCGAAGTTACCGTTTTTTATTTGTTCAAAATGAACTCTACGCGACGGTTCTTCCACCAGTTGTCTTTGTCTTCAACACTTGCAACCGGTTTTGTTCCACCCATGCCGACTGTTGAGAGTCGATTTTTTGCGACTCCATATTTGATAAGTTTAGACTTAACAAATTCTGCACGGTCTTTTGAAAGTGGAATAGAGCTTGTGCGTTCTTTTTCCGTGTTCTCTGTGTTGTTTGCGTGTCCTTCAACAGTTACAGTGTAATCCTTGAACTTCTTGAGGACTTGTGCAATTCGTTTGAGAATTCTTTCGTTGTTAGCCTGCTGTTCTTTTGTAACTTTGCTGTTTGAAACAACGTGGCCCTTTGCGTCCTTTTCGCCGTTTAAGCAGAAGTCTGCCGCGTCTGAACGGAATACGATAGAAGGTACGGCCATCTTGAGTTTGTCGCCGTCACGGATAACGAGAATATCAATCTCGATTTTGCCTTCAACCGTGCTTGTCATTCCCAGCGTGTCGGTTACCGTGAATACGTAAGGATAATCCATTGCAGACTGTACGAGTTCGCCTGAGTTAGAGCGACCGTCCCAAACGATTCTCTCGGTAATTGCAGTTTTTCCAGAAGTTGACCAGAAAGGCTTTCCGTATGGGTCTTTAATCTGGAACGACCATGATTTTGGTGTGAGTGCATGGCAGTTTGCTTTGAGAGAAATGAACAAATCATCGTTCTCGCCGTCGTTGTCTGGGCTAAAGTACTGCGGAGAAGTTTTTACGAGAAGCTCCGGTGGCGTTACGCTACAAATGAATGTGCTTGAAGAAACGTCAACTTCATTTCCTTTTTCGTAAGTGATTTTGAGTTTTCCTGTAAATACGCCTTCGGCAGTTTTTCCGTCAGTTCCTTTTCCGTCCCACTTGATTGTTGCTGGAACAGTTTTTGATTCTGTCTGAGTCCACTGTTTAACGATTTTGCCTTCTGGGCTAACAATGTCAAACGACCATTTTTCGATTCCTTCGTTCAAAGTAGTTTTGATTTTGAATTCCTGAGTCTCTTTGAATCCGTCTCCGTTCGGGCTGAATGCACTTTCTTCTGCCGTTACGAATGCCTTTGTTTCGCGCTTGTCGATTGTAAGGTTCGGAATCTCGGTTGTCGCTGTGTTTCCGGCAATGTCTGTAGAAGTGAATACGATTCTGTACTTTCCGTCGTCGAGTTTGTTTCCTGCATCGTCAGTTCCGTCCCATGAGAACGATGGAACCGTACCCTGCCAGTTGTATGCACGAACGACTTTTCCTGCATTGTCGTAAATTGAAGCTGTCCAAGCATCTTCTTTTGAAGAGTCTACTTTGAATGCAACGCTGTCTTTTTTGCCGTCGCCGTCCGGGCTGAACAATGTGTTGTCAGCGGAAACTTTGATGGTCGGAACGCTTGTGTCAACGACGAATACTCGTGAGCTTGCTTCCGGTTTAGTTCCGTTTGTGGCTTCGGTCATAAGCATTGCTTTGTACTTACCGTCAGCAACACGGTTTCCTTTGGCGTCGTTTCCGTTCCATGTGAATGAAGCTGGAAGTGAGCCGCTCTGTTTTGTGTTCCAAACTTCCTCGCCAGTTTCGGCGTTCATAATGCTGAGCTCGTATTTGTTGATTGTAGCCCCACCTTTTGCGTTTGGAGTGAGAACCAATGTTGAGCGGGCATTGTCTGTGGCTGCAGGATTGAATGCGTTTGGTTTTGCAGAAAGAATAAGTTCTGTCTGTGCGGTGTCGAGCTTGATTTTTCCGCCGAAAGCAATTTCGTTCGAGTTTCCTGCGAAGTCTGACGCTGTGAGAACGTATGAGTAAGTTCCGTCTGAGACGAAGTTGTTAGAAGAATCAAGACCGTCCCATGTTACAGTTTCTGGCGGGTATGCGCCAAAACTGAATTCTTTTACGACCTTTCTATTTGAGTCAAGAATTTTACCAGTCCAGTTGTTGATTGGAGATTCAGTCTCTTTGATTTTAGGAATTGACTGTGTGATTGTTACAGAACTCTTTTCTTCTGCACCAGGGTTAAGAATCAAAGTCTCTTCTTTTGTTTTTGAACCGAGCGTAGCAGTTGGTTTTACTGTATCAAGAACGAATTCCGGTGAATTGATGATTTCTGGAACATATCCGTTCAAATATTTTGCGCTTACGCGTGCCTGATAAATTCCGTCTGGAAGAAGTTTTCCGTCATCGCCTTTGCCGGTGAATACGATTTTTTCTTTTGGCTGGTCCGTGCCCGAATAGGTTCGAACAACGTTTCCGTCTTTAGAGAAAATCTCGACCTTCCAGTTTGTGAGCTTGTTTCCTGAGCGTGAATCCGGAAGAGGAATCTTTACGTCAAAGTTGATGTTCGTAAAATCACCGAATCCTGAGAAATATCGGCTTCCCAAAATAGTGATGTTCGTAGAAGGTTTCTCGGCAGAATAAATGATGTTTGTGATTCCTGTTACAGGGGCCACGTTTCCGGCCTTGTCTCTTGCTGTAATCTGGTAGTTGTAAACGCCGTCCGGAAGAGGAGCGCCAACGTCATCGGTTCCGTTCCATTCGACATTTGAAGGTGATGCTGAATTCCATTTGTATGATCGAACGACTTTGCCGTCCGCATTTGTAAATGCAGCTTCCCACAAATCTTCTGTTGAACCGCTCTGCGTAATGTTGAATACGGTTTTTGCGCCTTCTCCGAAAATCTTTTCGTTTGCACCTGGCTGAGCGAGAGTTACTTCTGGAGGTGTGTTGTCAACTGTGACAGCGAGTTTTCTTGTTTTTGCAGTGTTTCCGTTGTCATCAGAAGCTGTAACGTAATAGAAATAATTTCCATCAGGAGCAATTTCTCCGTTGTCCATTACACCGTTCCAAGTGACTGATTTTGGAATGTCAACACCGGCTTTTGGCGTGATGAGCGACTTCCAGAAAGATTTGAATGTGATTCTGCTCGGTCGTTTTTCTTTGTTGCCGATTGTTCGGACAACTTCGCCTTTTTCGTTCTCAATAACAAAAGACCATGCTGTTACGTATCGTTTTTCCTTGATTTGAAGAGGTACTGCAAGTTCATCCTGTACGCCATCGTTGTTTGGTGAAATGTAGACAGTCTCTTTTTGTGCAAAAGCAATTCCTGACGAGAGGAGAATTGCCATAACTGAAGATGTCAAAAGTTTTTTCATGATTAGTTATCTCCCCACATTGTGATTTCTGGAGCCTGCGTGTCTTTTAGACCCAGGTCAACTTCGATTCCCGCGCTTACCGCGTCAACGTTCTGGTACATTCGCTGCCAAGCCGCGCTTGTCGTAACTTCGCTCTGTTCCCAGCCTTTGCTAGAAAGTTTTTCGTTGTTTGACTTGAAGATAAAATTGAAACTCAGTCCGACAGACGGCAAAATGTTCTTTGCATCGTTTGCGAATTCCTGAACGTCAAATTCCCAAGAAGAAGAAAGTTTTATGATTTTAAAGAACTGCATCTGAAGTCCTGCGTCAAAAACAAAATCCTGGAATCCTGGGAACGCAAAGTCTGCCGAAAGTCCGAACTTGAAGTTCTCCGCATCAACCAAAGTTGCTGCCGAACCGATTCTGAGCGTTGCGATTCCCGGCCACATTGAAGCGTCGTCGTAAATTTCTGCGCTTGTTCCGTTAGAAAGTGTAATGTTCGTTGTTTTGATTCCGTTTACGGTTGTTTTTGTGTACATTTTTCCGAGATTCGTGATTGCAGAACCGAATCTTACGTTCTTAAGGAATTTAATGTCGCCGTAATTCCAGTAAGCTCCCAAAGCTGCGCTTGCGGTCCAGTCGCTTTCAAATCCCCACAAAAGTCCTACGTTGCCGCTTAGTCCGACAGACACGCTGTCCGTAATATCTTTTGCGTAGCCGAGCGTAAGATTCATGCTGTTGCCAAGCTGCATGTGCTCATACGGAACGAAAACTCCCTGGATGATTGCTGTAGGAACGCACCAGCGGTTTGCAAGCAGAATTCCGAGTTCAAATCCGCCGCCGAGCGAATGGTCATCATCTGCGCTGTCAAAAAGCAAAGTGCCGCCCGCTGTTAGCGTGCTTCTCTGATTGAAGCCCGGCAATGCGGGATTGTTTAGAATTGAATCTGGAGTGACGTGAAGAAGTGGTCCGCCTGCAGCAGATTTTGCTCCTGTAAGCAACTCAGGACTTGTAATCCTGAGAGAATTTTGTCCGCCGGCAGGCGGATTGTAAGCGAACAGACTTGCACTCATAAAAAGAGATGCTGCCGCAACGATAAACTTTTTCATTTTTTCCTCCCAAATGAAAATTGCTTGTATTATGTGGGAAAGTTGCCTCCAAAAGCTGAATCATTTGAAGTCTCCCATGTAAGTTTTTGACTCGTTTAAAATTTGATTTTTGGAGAGAGAATCACCAGTATGATTTTAATTTAAAACAAATTCTTTTAAAGTATCGAATAGAGTATCGGCCATTAAAAAAATGCACATAAGCCACTTTTGGTTACTAAAATCTCTAAAAAATAAGGGAAGCTCGAAAAACTAACAGCTTTTTTGTATGCGCCCATAAGTTTTGCCAAATTTTTATGACTGTTTTCCAATTTTCTAAATATCCTTTTTATTTTGACGATATTCTATATATGGAAATAATTAGTTATGTAGGCGGTGGGGTTGCCGCAAGAACAGACCGACCGCAAAAAAGTAAAAATTATCCTACGTTAAATTTAAGAAAAAATACTGAACGGCGTCACGAGCGTGCTTTTGCAGTAAATGCGCTTAGCGCTTCGGATTCCGTTCTTTTAGAAAGTCCAGTTTCTGTTGAAAAATCTGCCAAGCGTAAAAAGATAAGACGCGAGCGAATGAGCACGCGGGCATTCTTTTTTATGACGTTTATGACTCTTTTGGTTTTGTCAGTCGCACCGTATACGGTTTTTAAGTACAGACTTTATCAGGATACGCACATGGGGCCGCTTGTCCTTGATTCGTTTTTTTCTGACGAAGTTTCGATTTTGAATTCGGAAATGCGAAAATTCGCGATGGATCTTTCGAATGCCGGTATTTCCAGCCTGAGTCACAACGTACTCGACGAGGAAGGAAATATTCTTTCGAATGCGGATTTAGGATTTTCTGATGTGGTTACGTTCAAAACGTATCGCGTAAAAGACGGGGAGACAATCGGTTCTATCCGAAGGAAATTCAGTCTTGCGAATGACGGTACGCTCATAAACGTAAACAAAATTGAAAACGTTCGAAATTTGATGGCCGGCCAAAAATTAAAAATTCCTTCACAGGACGGAATTTTGCACAAGGTTGGAAACGGTGAGAATCTTACTTCGATTGCCACAAAATATAATGTTCCTATAGAAGAAATTCTTGATGTGAATGATTTGGAAACCGATATTTTGGCTCCTGGCAAAGAACTTTTTATTCCTGGGGCAATGATGGACGAGACCGAATACAGAAAGTCCTTGGGCGAACTTTTTGCTTGTCCTCTTTCTGGAAAATGGTATTTGAGTTCTCCGTTCGGAAAGCGAATAAATCCGATTACCGGTGTTGCCGGTTCGAACCACAACGGAATCGATATGGCGATTTCTGCCGGAACAAAAATTAAGTCAACCATGAGCGGAGATGTTGCCTATGTGGGTTATTCCAATGTTTATGGAAACTATGTGATTATAAATCACTTGAACGGCTATCAGTCTCTTTACGCGCACATGTCAAAAACACTTGCTCGGCAAGGACAGAAAGTTGGCCAGGGAACGGTAATCGGGCTTGTAGGTTCTACGGGAATGTCTACGGGGCCGCACTTGCATTTTACGATTTATAAAAACGGAAAGGCCGTTGACCCTCAGAAAATTCTAAATTTGAAGAAACGCTAGAGGTAACTTTAAAAATGCGATGCTTTAAGTCCTGCTATTTTCAGGATTTAAAACTCGCAGGCATTTCAAAAAATATCCAAATTTTAAGTTTTTCGAGATGCCCTAAATAATGACAGAAATTTATTTTCTGTGGTAAAATGATTCCATGAAATTTATGTCATTTTGCAGGTCGTGTGGACGTGCCGTTGAAAATGAATTTGTTTTTTGCCCGTGGTGTGGAGTTGAAAGATTTTCTTCTGCCGCGAATACGGCAAAAAACAGAGAATCTGGCGGTGTGCAAGAGCCTTTGTCAAATGCGTTGAGCCAGGAATTGATAGACGAGGTTTTTATACAGCTTGAAGAAAAGCAGTCTTCAAACCGCAATAAACGAGTTCGTGTAATGGAATCTAAACTCGAAGCTCTTGAAAAGGAGCTGGATACACTTGCGTTGATTGCGGAGACTCACGAATGCCAGCAAAAACACAAATCAGACGACTAAGACAATTGATTCGTTTAAAAGATTTCTTTTATTGTATGATTGCAAATACGCTTGCAGATATATTAGCATCCCTTAAAAAACAGAAAATATTTGGATTCCTAAAAATCGCATTCGGATTTTCTGTTCGTTTTTTCGGGGATTTTTTTTATGCAGCCCTTTGGCTTCTCAAGTTAAATTTGAATATCCTCAAATCAACGAGAATGATAAAATAATTTTTATTGTCGAGCATTCATCAGCTTTTTCGCCATCCTACAAAACACTTTTTTTGGCTGATGCGGCGAACGTTAAAGATTCAAAGATCCTTACGTGCTTTCCGGAAAAAATGCAGATTCTCACAGAAGTGAACGGCGGAAAATCAAAAGAATATCTTGAAATACGAAATCGTTACGGAACTGCCCGGTTTACGACTTCGGACATGAATCTTGTTTGGTATTCAAAAGTTCCTGAAATCCCTGCTGAATCAACTCGCCTTGTTCCAGAAATTTCGAGTCCGGACGGAAGATGGCTCTGTTACGTAAAAAGAACCGGGGCCACGGTTGGCCAGCTTGTAATTCGCAATAATTCAGACTTAAAAGAATACGTTCTTGATGAAAATGCCGCTTTTAGCTTTACGAAAGTGCCTGTAAAATGGTCGCCGGACGGAGCTGTTTTAATCTACGAAAAAAACGGAAATATTTATTTTATTGACCCAAAGATGGCTTTTCAAAAATATCAGATTGACGATGCGTTCCGAAAAATTGGCGAAGGTTCAATCAATTCCGTAAATTGGGCAAACCGAAAGACTTTGATTTATATAAATCGCGATTTGGTTTATAAATTGAACGCGAACGAACTTTTTACGCGAAGTTTGTATGCCGGAATGGCGGGTTCTGGAATTGTTGCGGGACGAATCCCAGTGTCTTTTGACGCAAAAAATGATGAATTTTGGGTGAACTCGGCAGAGACAGCCCTTGCCGTAAAAAATGCGAACTGCATCATCACGTGTTTTAAAATGAACACTGACGGCGGCGAGTACATTTCCAGCACCTATTCAAAGCCTTTTACTGACCCTCGTGGTTCGGTCGTAAATTATTATGTTTTTTGGGGCGAAAGCGAGACTCCTATTTTGTGGGTGAATCTAATAGGTCTTTTGGACGGAAAGCCTAAAACCAGCGTTTTTAAAATCGACTCGCAAATGAAGCAAATTGCCACTTTTGACGAAGCTGGAATTCCGATTCCGTCGCCGGACGGAAAAAAGTTGGCCTTTGCCCTGAACGACGCGCTTTTTGTTTATGACATCGACACATGGAAACCACTCGGAAAAATCAGCGGGGAAAAGCCTGTCTCGTATGCCTGGAGCGGAAATTACTCGATTTTTGCGGGCGGGGAATCTACCGTGCGGCATTGGAAGCTTAACGGCGGCGAAGACAAAAAAGGCCTTGTTCGCACGTTGTTCCTTTCTTCCGTGCGGAGTGCGGTCTGGAATGATTCAGAAATTTTGGTGAGAGATGCTTGCCGCGACGATGTTTTTTATTCTTATGATTCAAAAAATCATTATTGGAAAAAATCAATTGAAGAATTTGATGAAGAAATCTTAAAAAGTTCAAAATATCTTCAGAACGGAAAATATCGTGTTTTTACGGATGCGACCGAGAATAAAAAATTTGAGAATACGATTTACGTACGTGCGCTAAATGCAGCCGGAAGCACCAAACCGATTTTTCTTTCCACCACAAAAAAAACGCCTGCACCTAAAAAAATTTCTTTGATTTTTGACGCAGTTGATTCTGTTGATGGACTGAGTACGATTCTGTACGTGCTTTCGCGATACGGAATCAAGTCAACTTTCTTTTTTAACGGTGAATTTATAAGGCGTTATCCCCTTGAAACGAAGCAAATAATCTATTGCGGCCACGAGGCTGCCTCAATGTTTTTTAACAATGTTGACCTTACTGCTAAAAACGGATTCGTCGTTGATTCTGAATACATTCAGCGGGGACTTGCCCGAAACGAAGATGAATTTTTTAATTTGACAGGAACCGAGTTGAGTCTTTTTTGGCATGCGCCGGGCTATAAATCTTCCGAGATGATAAAAAAATCTGGCGATGATTGCGGATACACTTATGTTGAGGCTGGAAGATTCAGTCTGGACACAAAAACTTTGGAGCAAGGTTCTGCAAACAAATCTTGGTATATGACGGCAGACCAGCTGGTTATGTTTTATGCCCAAAACGTAAAAAATGGTTCCATGATTCCAATCAGCGTGGGAAATCCGAACGGAACGAGAGGCGATTACCTTTATGAAAAATTGGATTTGCTGATTGGAATTCTTATGGATGCAGGATATGAGTTTGTTCCCGTGAGAAAGTTATTTTAGCTTGTGCGTTGCGAGTTTTCCCCAGAATAATCCCCAATTGTCTGCCGGATTTGCGTTTCTGTCGGCAACGAGCGGAACAGTTTGCAAAACAGTTTTTCCGATTTTGTATTGAATTTGCCCGTAAATCCGGCCTGCAGTTACACCGCCATAAATATATTTTGGAATTGAAACCTCGGCTTCTATGCTGTCTGCAGTGTCTTGCGGGGTTTTCCCCGTAATGTGCGGAACCGAAATAATTTCATCCCAGGCCGGTACCAAATTTACGAATTTTTCTTCTGTTCCTGGAGTCGGAATCGTAAAAATCGTTTTTACCCGTTCTCTTGCAACGTAATCCGCAAATGACGAAAAAGCCCATTCCATTATTTCTTTGCCGTCGTGCACTCGTCCGGCCTGTCCTTCTTTTGTATTGTTTCCCGGTCCTTTCATCGTTACAGAAATGAATCTTTCTTTTCCGCGTTTTACGGTTAGCGCGAGATTGTAGCCGCTTTCATAAATGAATCCTGTTTTTATTCCATCGCAACCTTCCAGCTCGCCTAAAAGCGGATTTGTGTTTTTTTGAAAAATCGCTTTTGAGTCGCCGTAGCTTTTTTGCCAGGACGGCAAATTTCCTTCCGTCGGATAAAAAATTGACGGCATTGAATGAAATTGCAATGCGATGTCGCCGAATTTTTTCATGTAAATATAGATGAACTGAGCAAGTTCCCGCGGGGTTGTAAGATTATTTTCATCGTAGCCGGACGTGTCTACAAAATGCGTGTGGACGAGTCCCAAATTTTTGCAAGTTTCATTCATTTTTTTTATGAATTCGTCCGTGCCGCCGCTTATGTACGATGCTACCGCAATAGCCGCATCGTTTCCGCTGGCAACTGCAAGACCGTTCAAAAGTTCCCGCAGCGTAACGGTTTGACCCTGACCCAAAAACATTTTTGACGCATCGGAAGGCAAGTTGATTGCCCACGACCGTTCTGGCAAAGGAACAACGTCATCTAGCGAGATTTTTCCTGAATTGATTTCTTCAAAAACGAGATACATTACGAATAGTTTTGTTATTGAAGCCGGCGGAATTATTTGGTCTGCATTTTTTTCATAAATCACGCAGCCGTTTGCAAAATCGTATACAATTGCGGATTCTGCCCAGACATTAAGTTTTGCAGGTCTTATTGAATACGGAAGCTCTGTTATTTTGAGTGAATATTTTTGCGGAAAAGTTTCCGAAAGGATTTTGTTCAAGTAAACTTGCTGTTCACCGGTTAGACTTTTCACATTTTCTAATTTTCCGAAGGTTCCGACCCAAATGTTAAAAAATAGCAAGGTGATTAAAAAAATGACCGTAAGAATCAGGGCGTAAATAGTAAGTTTTGCAGCTCTTGGCAGCGCAACAAATTTTTCGAATCCTGATTTTCCATGCACTTTCTGATATTTTGCTTCTTCTTGTTTGTTAAAATCTTTAGTTTCGTCTTCAAAATATTGCATGAATTGATTCTATCAAAAAAGAAAAAAAAACGTCATTGCAAAAACATAAGCCTTTGCAATGACGAACCAACGGGTTAGTCTCAGTTGTGTTGGGAGGAGGTTATATATACGGAGTTTCCGTATGCAGTTATTCTACTTCGAAATTCGACACGTGCTTAAAAGTCAGTCGTTTTTTGCCGATTCGAATGTCGCAGTATGCTTTGTTTGAATACAAAAGCACTGAATATGCGATACCGTATAAAGTGTCCACCGCAGTACAAGTAATAATTTGGTCACCAGTGTTAAAATCCATGCCGTAATCGTAGTCAAGCAATTCGTACTTTGTCGTTCGTTTTGGAGTTTGATACTCCATAAACTTTTCTTTATCGTTGACCGTGATTACTACTTTTTCTGAATTTGTTACACCGATAAAATCAAGTTTTTTGATGGGCTTTGCGTTTGCTGTTGAAAAACCAAGTAGCAAAACAAGCAAAACAGGTATACATTTTTTGATGAAGTTTTTCATAGCGCACCTCCTGTTAAGTTTTCCCCACTCAAAGTTTCCTCGTATTCCAATTATAAATCTAAAATCTCTAATTTGTCTAATATTTTTATGTTGATAAATAGAAATTTAATTTTTAGGAATTGATAGAAAGTAAAGTTGGGAAAAATCTTAAAATAAAAGAGAATTTTAAATGAAAAGTTACAAATGATTTTAGGTATCTCGAAAAAATCTGTTAGTTTTCCGAAATTTCCTTTAAAAAACGCACCAGCTGTTTGAAGTTCACTTCATTGTTGCTGGTGCGTTGATTTCGTTTTTTAAGAGATAAAAATCCTATTCGCTATTTGAGCGAATTCATTACTTTTTGTTCGTATGAAGTCCAGTAAGCCTCCTTGCACGTAAAGTTTCCTGTTGAATCAACCGTAAACAGGTTTTCGCCGTCAGCATTTTCTCCGAGCACTTTTGTCGGTTTTACGAGATTTTTTGCCAGTGCCGGAATTTTTGCCTTGATTTCTTTTGCGAACTCACCCGCAAGAATGAATCCTCCGAGCTTGTTGTTGTGCGTGCTGTCGCCTGGGAACATGAGTTTTCGCGCAAGTTCGTCGCTTCCTGCCGATTTATAAGCGTTCTCGTAGAATTTTTTTGTCAGCTCGAATCCGTCGATTAAAAGAACTTTTTCCTCGGCGGCAAGCTGTTTTACCGCTTCGCAATATGCGTTGTTCTCGGTCGGGAACGTGCCCATTGATTCTGTGGATTTGTCCTCGGAATCGTGGTGCGGGCGAATTGTTCCGTCGGCGTTAAAGTAAAGTCGGCTTACCGGCGTTACGAGAATTGGAATCGCACCTGCTTTTTTTGCAACGTCAACGTACTGTTTTAAGTACCATTTGTAAGTGCCGCCTTTCCAGCCGTAGAATTCGTCGCCGTATTTTGAAACCAAAGATGATGGAGTCTTGATTTTCTTTCCGGCCGTTACGGGGTAAATTCCGTTTGAGTCGGCTTTTCCGAGCGGAACGTAGCGGTCTTCAAGGTAGCCGGCTTCGTTGTGGCAGTCGTTGTGCCCGAACTGAATGAAAAGATAGTCGCCTTTTCCGATTTTTTCCTGAATTTTTTTGAGCGAGCCTTCATTGATAAAGTTTCGTGAAGAGCGTCCGCCCTGAGCGTAGTTCTGTATTGCTACAGAATTTCCGAAGAATGCCTGAATGTATTCGCCCCATGAGCCTTCGCTGCGGACTTTTCCGCCCATCCAGATTCCGTTTGCGCTGTAGTCCGTTACTGTAGAGTCGCCTGCAAGGAACACGTTGATTGCTCCTGCCGTGCGAGGTCTGTCTGCCGCAGCTTTTGCAGGTGTTGCGTAGCCTTCCTTTATTTGAGCTTCAAGTTTTACTTCTGCCGGAGCGCCTGTTTTTCCGCTTCTGAGTTTTGGCGTTACGACCGCCTTGATGAACGAATTTGAGTCATCTTTTGTCAAAAGATAAGTTTTGTCTGCAAAACCTTTTGATTCTTTTATGAGTGTTTCCTGGCTTCCGCTGATTCTGTACCACTTTATAGAAGAAATATCTTCTTCGTCAGCCTTTCCGAGCGAGTAGTGCAGTGTGATTGTGTGTCCTGGGTACGGAGTGTTTATGTCGTCGTCAGTCGTAAAGCTTGGTTTTTTTGCGAATGCGGCTTCTCCTGATTTTTTAGGCAGTGCGCTGAACGCCGGAGTCCAGTCGCCAAAGAAATCTTTTGGCTCAAAACCGTCGATTTTTGAAAGGACTGTGCCTTCCGTGCGGTAATCGAGGTCTGCGTTTTCGCCGTCTTCGATTGTGCCGAATTCGCGGAAGTTTGCGTTTTCAGGTTTGTTTCCGCTCATTTGAGTCCAGCCCTGCACGTTAAAAATGTTCGCAGTTCCGATTGTTGAGTTTACGAACGCAACGCGTGCGTCTTTTCCCCACGGTCGGCCCAAATATCCTTGTCCGACGAAATAATTCTGGTTTGCGCTTAAAAGACAATTGTAGAAGAGATAGCCTTTTTTGCTCGTTGTGCGCGCAGCAGTCAAATATCCGCCTGCCGCGCCTTCCGTTGTGTAGCCTGCAAAACTGATTTCGCAGTCTTCAAAAACAACATCGCCGTCGCCAAAAATAAAATCCGTGTTTCCTTCAATAAAACAGTTCCTGAAGTAGCTTCGGAGAACTTCGTTTTTGTACGGATTGTCCTCTGATTTTTGCGCTTCCGAATTGTAGCCCGTGTAAAGTGTGTCCTGGCTTCCCAAGAATTTGCAGTTTATGAATTCAGTTCTGCATGCCTCAATTAAGATTGCCGCAGCCCGCTCCGTAAGTGGTTTTGAGCGGACGTCCGAGTTGATTTTTCGCTCAGGAACGCTTCCGTCGGATTTTACGCCGTCATCAAGTTCTTCGTCCGTAATGTATTTGTTGAACGACGTTTCGAACGTGATTCCTTCGGCGCGGAATGCCGTTGCGCTTGGCTGAATGTAAGTTGCGCCTCCCCATTTTGCGACAGGATGCTTTGCGAATTTGTCGTAAGCCAAATCTTCGTCGTACCAGCCTTTTTCGTCGGCAGAGTAGTACGTGTAGCCGATTCCGTAGTACCAGGTGAGTTTGACTTCTTTTGAAGGCGTGTCATTTTTTAAGGTGACGTAAGGAACGTTTACGATAACCTGCTCGCGGTAAATTCCCGGTGCAATGTGAATCGTGATTCGGTCTTTCTCGGATTGCGGGTTCATTGCCTTTGCTGCTCTGAGAGCCGCGTTCACCGTTTTGTATTTTGCTTTTGGACCGACTTTCAGGTCTTTTTTGAGCTTGATTTTTGTTTCCGGTGCAATCTTAAAAGACATTTTGATGTTTTTTGAAACCGCGTTTCCGGAAATTACGACGTGATTTACAGTTTTTGTGTTTTCCGTTTCCGCAAGAACTTCGTACTGACCGTCGCGGAGAGCTACCGAATATGAATCCTTGCTGATTTTTCCGCTGTAAACGTAGCCGTCATCAAGATTTTTGAAGGAAATTGATTTTGGAAGAGGTTTTGTTTCCCCGAAGAATTTTCCGTTCACCGCATACGTTTTTTTGAGGGAAACTTCGATGTTTTCAGAAAAATCCTTTGAAAGCTCAAAAGAGCCTCCCTTCGTGATTTCGTAGTCATTTGCTCCTTCAAGGCTTGCCGTGTAGCGCACCATCGGTTCCAGTTTTGCTTCGTAGGCAAAAGTTCCGTTTTGGCCCGAAAGTTTTGCTTCGATCGGCTGATAAACGCTGCCTTTTGGCGGATTCATAACGAGCTTTAATTTTGAAGTGTCATATTTTGAATCGATTCCTGTGAGTTTTCCGCTTGCCTTGTAGAGAATTGCTTCCGCTACGACGAGGTTTGCCGTGTGAGAGATTCCTGGAGCTATTTTTGCAAGGTCAAGGATTCTTGTGTCAGGATTGATTCCGTAGCCAGGAACGCCTGAAAGAACCGCCGTGAATGTTTTTCCGGCAGGAAGGCTTGCTTTGTAGCTGTTTCCTGAGACTTGCGCATTCAGTTCCTGATTCGTGCCTTTTACAACGAATTTGAGCGAGCCTTTTCCGTTGAGATTTGAAAGCGAACCTGTCACTTCGACAGCTGGTTTTCTTACGACTCTGTAAAAAACAGGTTTTCCGGCTTTTTTGTCCGTCCAGATTCTGTAAGTGCCGGATGTAAGTGCAATGTATGAATAGATTTGCGATTCAGCTTTGATTGGGGCAGTTTCGTCCTGAACGGTTGTAACTTTGCCGTCATCTCCGACTGTTGAAAAGTGAATCGTTGTGTCTGCGGCGGCAGAGAGCCGTGCGTAGAATGTTACGATGTCTCCTGCGCGGACGTTTTTGAGCGTGAGGCACCGTCTGTTGTCGCCGCCGCTTCCGTTGCAGTAGTAAATTCCGTTTGAGGTGTAACCGTCATCAAATGTGTATGAGGCGTAGCCCTGAGTTCCGTAATTCTTTTTTCCCGGATTCGACTCCGTTCCGTAGTAGGCACGGTCGTTTGCCACGACGGTGAGCGTAAGGTCGCCGTAGGAAATGTCTCCCGCACTGTCGTATTTTCCGCCGGTGCCGAGGAGGGCTGTGTTGTCAATGTCGGTCTGTGAGATGTGGTTTTGCGCTCCGCTTTCTGGAACGCCTCCAAAATCCCACACGTCGATTTTTCGGTTTTGGGCTGACAAAGCTGTAATTGCCGAGAGGGCAAAAACTGCACCAAAAACTTTCTGAAGAATTTTTTTCATACAAAACCTCTTACATGTAAGACGAGTATTTTTATTTTGTATAGACTACCACGTGAAGAGGTGAAAAGTTTTGTTGCGTCTTAGACCTTTTCCGCTATCTTTTGAAAAACCGTCACACAAAACTGTTTCAGGGGCATGAAAATCAGTTTTCAGATTTCTAACGCAGATAAATTCGGGTTTTCGCAGATTTGACTGGGTGCCGCATTATGAACAGGCTTGCTGGTGCAAAAATCTCTGCTGTCGTCCGCTACGCCGCTTAAAAAATATTTTGTATTTTTTAGAAAATCACTTTTTTGAGGAAATATAAAATATATTTTTGTGGTTTTGCGCATTTTGAGGAAATACAAAATATATTTTTGAGATTTTCGGATTTTGAGAAAAATATAAAATATATTTTTACGATTCTGGCTATTTTTAACGAAATACAAAATATATTAGCCAGAATTTTTGATTTTAAAGAAATATAAAATGATTTTTGAAGAAAAACTGACAGCCCTAAAATATATCAAAAACGTCACCCTGAACTTGTTTCAGGCTCTTGTCCCGCATTTGTGCAGGGAGGCTGAAGCAAGTTCTGCATGACAGAATGTAGTTAGCGGGAAAGACGCTGTAAATCGGTTCTTAGAGTTTTGCTTTCTGGATAGTTTTTGAGTCCTTCTTCTACGACTAGCTTTGCCTCATCTTTTTTGCCCGAATTTGCAAGCTTTGCCGCCTGATTGTGGATTTTTACTTCGTAATTTCGCATAAAACTTGCTTTTTGCCGGGTCAGGTTCGCGTCGTTCGGGAGTTCCAAAAGTCCTTTTTCGGAAAACTTTGCGGCTTCTATAAAATTCTCGCCTTTTGAAATCCTGTTCGCCTCGGTCTGGTAGGCAAAGCTGACGAGTTTTTCATAATTTTTTTGCGGAAGAACGCTTTTTTTGCCATGAACGGCATTTATTGCGTTTTCGAACGGTTCGTTTTTTATGATGTAGTTGAGCTGATTTTCGGTTAGGATTCTCGTAAGTTCGTTGTAGTCGGACGGGGAAAGCAAATCCTGATTTTTTGTGAGCGTCAAAAATCCTTCTTCAAACTGATTTTTTTTTGCTGATTCCGCAACCGAATTATTTATGATTGCAAGCGTGTTGTTTTCAAAAATCGGCGAGTCCCCGAATTTTGCCTTTGCTTCACGCACGAGCTGTAAGGCTTCGTCATTCTTTTGGGAATTTGACAAATCAACCGACGCATTCGTAACGCACTGATAAAAAGTTGTCATTGCTTCGGAAGAGTTGTTTTGAATGTAAAGCGCGTCCACCGCAAGTTCGATTGATTTTGAATTCTGAATTTTCCGCTGCAGCGTTACGATTCTGTTGTTCAAAATCAGCGCGATGAGCCTAAAATCAGAAATTTCATGCCGGCCGCGGTATTTTTTTTGCGGAACCGAAATGTATTTTTTTGAGTTCGGAATCTGATTTTTTTTGCCCGGCTCAAATCCGTAAGGATTTGTCGTTTCAACATCGATTTTTCTGTCGTCAATCGTAACCGTGCAAAATGCATGGTCCGGGGTTTCAACCGCCACCACGGGAATTTCAAGGCACTTCAAAAAATAAATGTAGAGAATGTCGGAAGAAACGCAGTTGTAAATTCCCTGCTCAAGTGCCACGTCAACGAGAGTCTGCATTTCCGAGTATTTTGAGATGATTTTTTCGTAAAGAAACGAGAGAGCCTTCTGAGCTTTTTCAGTCTGGCTTGTCTCGGCCGTGAGTGTTTTTTCAAATTCCGCAAAGTGATTTTTTAAAATCGAAGTGAGCGAAAGAATTTTGTCGTCCGTGCAGCCCGAAGCGGTGAGTGCGGCTTTTAAAAAATCCTCGTGCGGAAGAAAATTCTCCTTTGCCTGAATGTGCCCCTGCAAAAAATTATAGCGTTCATCGTGTTCAAAATTAAAATCCGAGGAAAAAGCCCTAAAAAACAAAAGAAAAATCAATCCCGAAGCAAAAAAAAGTTTTTTCATAACAGTAAAATAAATATACCGCAAAAAAACGCCCCCAACAAGAAAAATGATTTTGTTTGGGGCAGGGATTCTTTTTACTTTCCCACAGTCACTTTTCCGTTCGTGCTGTCGAAGATTGTGTTTTTTAGGTGGTCAAAGTCGGTTACGGCGATTTTTCCGGTGATTGAGATTAGTTCTCCAAAGTCTTCGGTTGTTTCGTAGATGGTGAAGTTTTCAAAAATCTTTTTTACGACCTGATACATCTGATAATCGGTTTTGAGCGAAAAGCCCGTTTTGTCGATGAGTTCCTCAAATTCCGCATTTTCGAGCACGTTTTTTACGCCGTTTCCGTAGGCATGGACAAGCCCGCCGGTGCCTAAAAGCGTGCCGCCAAACCATCTCGTCACTGTTACAAGAATGTTCGTCACTCCGCGGCCTTTTAGAACGTCAAGCATTGGTCTTCCGGCTGTGCCGCCCGGTTCGCCGTCGTCGCTCATGCCCATAACTTCTGCGTTCTTGCCGCATATAAAGGCATGGCAAACGTGCGTCGCGTCGGCGTATTTCTGTTTCTGAGCTTTTATGAGTTCTCGGACCTTTGCCTGAGAGTCAATCAAAAAAAGTTCTGAGAGAAATCTTGAGCCTTTGATGTTTTCTTCGAATGAGGAATATTTTACGGGAACTTTCATTTTTATGGCTCCAAGTTTTCGTTCTGCACAGGATTGCCGATTAAAAGTGGCGGTGCGCTTTTAGATTTTTCATCACCATTTTCATCTTCTGAATTTTTTGTGAGCGAAACGTAAAAAACTGGAATCGAAAAATAGATTCTGATTAGGGCCGTTAGGCTGTTCAAAAGATAGATAAAATCTGCCACGAAAAACAGGATTGAAGTGCTTTCGCCTTTTTTTGCCCTTGCAATGTTCAGGATGATTCCGAGAACAATCGCGATTACAAGATAGCGTCCGCCAGCTCGCAGTGCAAAGCCGATGAATCTAAAATAATTCCATTTTTTGAGGATTAACGAATAGCTTTTTTTGAACGGATACCAGAACGGTTTTTCTTTGTTGTCAAAACGAAGGTCGAATGAGAGAACCGTTGGCAAAAGGATTATGAACGAAGCTACTGCTGTGAGTGCGAGGATTACGACCCGCACTGAATATCGTGCAATGATTTGAAGGGATTCCGCGTCGAGCTTCATTCCTTTTGTAATAAACGCCATGATTTCTGCGTCGATTTTTACTGCGTGGACGAATTTTCCGCTCGCAAAGCCGATGATTCCGATTAGAACCGTGTACACGATGCAGACCGGAAGTGATTGGCGGAGGTTTTTGAGTCCGTAAAAGAGGTAGCCCAAAGTTACGTATTCTTTTCGCACGATTCTCAGGAGCATAACCGCAAAGCCGTATTCGAGGAGCAGGAATTCAAAGAGCAGCGCGCTTACAAAAATATTGATAAAAAGCGCACTTTGCGGCAAAAGTTGGCTGACTCGTGTTTCGAGCATAGCGAACGCAAGTGCAGTGAACATTTGCAGGAGCATTTTGACAAAAAGTGTGTACATCACTTTTCCGACTGCGTTTTTTGTGTTCTGATTCAAAATCAGCATCATTTCTTTTATTTTCATAAATATTTCCTAAATATTGCTTACAAAAATCTGTGCGTGCGTTTTCTGCATTATCAACTTGTAAATGTAAAAATCTGCTCGTGCGTTCACTGCGGTGCTTCAAAAAAATGATGGCTGACCGTAAGAGGTATCCGACTCCCTTCGGTCGCGAACGGTCAGAATCGTTTTTTTGCTTCACCTCCGTTACCGCACGAGCAGATTTTTGGTTTGGTTTTTCATAATACGAAATTCCTCTCATATTCTTTTGTCAACTTTTAAAGTCAATATTTTCTCCATTCGCTAGACCGAAGGGGCGTTGTTGCTTTCTTCCACTTGGATTTCTTTTACTTCGCGGGAAGAGAGTTTTAAGCCCTGGGTTTTTAAGCCCTTTTCTTCGTAGTCGTGGGCTTTGAATTCTTCTTCTGTAATCCTGATTTTTGGCTTTTTCTCGTAAATCAGTTTGAAGGTGAATTTTTCCCGCGTGTCAATGTGAAGAATCTCCGCTCCTTCCGGCGCGATAAAATAGTCCCTGTTCAAAATCCAGCTTGGAATTCTGCACCGCTTGATGTATGCGAATTTTGTTTTTGGGTCCATAAAAATCACGGTGAAGAGGACTTTGTTTATCACTTCTTTTGTGCCGAGCTGGCAGAACCACATTCCCTTGTCCACGAAGATTTTCTGCGGAACGTCCGTAACTGTGTAGATTCCGTTTCGGCGCATGTAAAGGATTCTGTCGAACGGCGAGACTTTCATAATTTCGCTTCCGCTTGAAACCGAGGTTCCGAGGTAGCCTTTTTCGTCGTAGCGGAGGCTCAAATCTGCCTTTGCGATTTCTTTTACGTCAACCGCGTCGAATTTCTTGATTTTTGTCTTCCGCTTGAATTCTTTTTCGTCGAATTTCTGCTGCATTCCTTCAAGATATTCAATCGCACATTCTGTGAGGTGTTTTAGCCTTCGGGCGATTTCTTTGAGCTTCGCGTTGATTTCGCGCACTTCCGCACGGTTTTTGTTTATGTCGTAGAGCGAGATTCTGCGGATTGGAATTGCGAGAAGATGTTCGATGTCGTCGTCAGAAAGTTCCCTCACGAGTTCGTCCTTGAACGGTACGAATCCGTCTTCCACGGCTTTTTTTACGGCGGCCTGGGTTTTCATTTCCTCGATTGCTTTGTAAATGCGCTCTTCAATAAAAATGCGTTCGAGCGTGCGAAGGTGCAGTTTGTCGGTGAGCTGCTCGCGGTCAAATTCAAGTTCGTCCTTGATGATTGAAGTGAGCTTTTGTGCGTAGAATTTGATGATTTCGGTCGCCGTCATCAGAACCGGCATGTTGTCTTTTATGACGAGCATCTGGCACGAGATTGATTTTTCGCAGTCTGTGTACGCGTAGAGTGAGTCGATTACGTCCTGAGTGTACACTCCGCGCGGGAGCTTAATCTCAATGTTGCAGCGGTCAGTCGTGTAGTTTTCGACCGAGCTGATTTTTATTTTTCCGGCCTTGTAGGCGTTGTCAATCGATGTGAGAAGGTCTTTTGCGTTCGTGTCCACCGGCAGTTCCGTGATGACGATTTTTTTGTCGTCGCTCACGTCGATTTTTGCCCGCGTGATGATTTTTCCGTTTCCGTCGTTGTAGTTTGAAACGTCCATGAGTCCGCCGGTTGAAACGTCTGGGAAGATTTTAAAATCCTCGCCTTTGAGACATTTTATTTCTGCGTCAAGAACTTCTTTTACGTTGTACGGCAAGATTTTCGTGCTCATGCCGACGGCAATTCCTTCCGCACCGATGATGAGCGTTACAGGAATTTTTGCGCGGTAAACTTCCGGCTCTTCGCTTCGTCCGTCAAAATTCGGAACGTAGTGCGTGATTTTCGGGTTCGTTACGAGAAAGTCCTTTGCGAGGCTGTGAATGCGGCACTCGATGTATCGCCCTGCGGATGCCGGGTCGCCGGTGAATTTATTACCGAAGTTTCCCTGCTTTTCGATGAAGATTTCTTTGTTCGCAAGATTGACGAGCGCGCCGTAAATAGAAGCGTCTCCGTGCGGGTGATATTTCATTGTTCGTCCGACAACAAAAGACACTTTCTGGAAATACCCGTCGTCAACTTCAAAGAGCGTGTGCATGATTCGCCTCTGAACTGGCTTTAAGCCATCTTCAAGGTCTGGAATCGCTCGGTCACGAATAACGTAAGAAGCGTATTCAATAAAGTTTTTATCAAAAAGATTTTTTACAAATGCCATTTGCTTTCCTTGATTGTTCTGACACAGATAAACGGTGATGAACTCAGATAGGACACAGATAAAAATAAAAATCCGTGTCACATCCGTGTATATCCGTGCTCATCTGTGTCTTTTTTGCATTGCCACAGATAAACAGTGATGAACTCAAATATGGCACAGATAAAAATAAAAAATATCTGTGTCTCATCCGTGTGTATCCGTGTTCATCTGTGTCTCCCAAAAAAAACTCCTAATTCACAATTCTTTCGACCGTAATTTTAGGTGCGCCGAAATTTATTAGTAAGCCAATTTTTTTATTTGAGGCTCTCAAATAATTTAAAACTTGTGCACGATGAATATTTTCTGTTGCTTTTGTAGATTTTAGTTCAACAATAACTGAACTTTCAACATACAAATCGGCAACATAATCGCCTACACAAAAGCCTTTATACATTACAGGAAGAGGATATTGCTGCTCAACTTCCAATCCCAGATTTTTTAATTCAAAGAAAAGAGCGTTTTCATAAACTTTTTCAAGAAAACCAGAGCCGAGAGCGTTTGCCACAGTGTAAGCAGCTCCGATTATTTTTTGAGTTATTTCGTTTATGTTCAACATGCTCTCCTTTTTGTTATTTTTGAAAAAAATATCTGTGTCTCATCCGTGTGTATCTGTGTTCATCTGTGTCTATTCTGTTACCGCCTTATACGTCAATTTCGGCGTTGCTCAGAAGGTTCTGTTCGATGAACTTTCGGCGTTCCGGGGTGTTTTTGCCCATGTAGAACGCAAGGAGTTGCGGAATGATTTTTAGCTGGCTTATTTCGACCGGCGTTAAGTGCATCGTTTCCGGGGCGATGAACTGGCGGAATTCGCTTGGGTTTATTTCTCCAAGACCTTTGAATCGGCTTGTTTCCGAGCCTTTGCCGAGTTTTTTCTGAGCCTTGTCGCGTTCCTGCTCGGTGTAGCAGTAGATATTCTCTTTTTTGGTTCGCACTCGGAAAAGCGGTGTCTCCAAAATCCAGACCCTGCCCGAAGTTACAAGTTCCTCAAAATATCCCAGGAAGAACGTGAGCACGAGATTTCGAATGTGGAATCCGTCGTTATCGGCATCGGTTGCGATTACGATTTTTGAGTATTTCAAATTTTCAACTGAATCTTCGATTCCGAGAGCCATCATAAGCTGGTAAAGCTCGTCGTTGTTGTAAATGTCGCTCTGCCGCTTTCCGTACATGTTTTCAGGCTTACCGCGTAGCGAGAAGATTGCCTGATAATCCGCGTCGCGCGAGTGAGTCATTACGCCCGAAGCCGATTGTCCCTCGGTAATAAAAATCATCGATTGCTCGCCCTTTCCGCCGTCGCCAATATGGAACCGACAGTCGTCAAGCTTAGGAATTCGGATTGAAATCTTCTTTGCCGCTTCTTTTGCCTGCTTTTTTACACTCGCAAGGTCTGTGCGGAATTTTTCGTTTTTCTGGATTTTCTCCTGAATCGCCTGTGCTTCCTTTGGATTCTTGTGGAGCCAGTCGTCAAGACCTGACTGGGTTTCGCTTATAATCCACTGTCGGATGTCCGTGTTTCCGAGTTTGTTTTTTGTCTGGCTTTCAAAAACCGGATCCTTTACTTTTACGAGAACAGCCGCCGTGATTCCTGCACGAACGTCCTCGCTTTTGTACGAGGTCTGGAAAAAGTCGTTTATTCCCCGCACAAAACCTTCTTTGAATGCGTTTAAGTGCGTTCCGCCGTCCGAGGTGAACTGTCCGTTTACGAACGAAAAATAATTCTCCGCAAATTCGCCCGTGTGTGTGAACGCGAACTGCAAGTGCTCGCCTCGGTAGCTTCCGATTTGATAAATCGACTCGCCTTCGATTTCTGCTTTGAGCAAGTCCAAAAGTCCGTTTTCAGAGATAAAATCCTTTCCGTTAAAGCGAATCGTAAGGCCTGTGTTGAGGTAAGCGTAATTCCACATTCGCTTTTCCACGAATTCCATGTTGAACGAATATTTCCCGAAAATTTCCTCGTCAGGAATGAATTCAAAATACGTTCCGTTCTTGGTTTCGCTTTTTACGCTTCCGTGCCGCTCTGATTCAAGCTTGCCTTTTTGGAAGACCGCTTCTGTGCATTTTCCGTCGCGAACAGAAACGACCCTAAAATATGAGGAAAGTGCGTTTACCGCTTTTGTGCCGACTCCGTTCATTCCCACAGAGAACTGAAAAACATCGTCGTTATATTTAGCTCCCGTGTTGATTTGGCTTACGCAGTCAATCACTTTGGTGAGCGGAATTCCTCGTCCGTAATCGCGGACTTTTACGCGGTTTTCTTTTATCTCAACGTCGATTCTCGTTCCGAATCCTACTATAAATTCATCGATTGCGTTGTCGATGATTTCTTTGAGGAGAATGTAGATTCCGTCATTCTGATTCGAGCCGTCGCCCAACCGTCCAATGTACATTCCTGAGCGGAGGCGGATATGCTCCAAAGCGTCGAGGTGCTTAATCTGAGCGTCGGTGTACTCTGCGATTTTTTTTGCGGGGCGTTTTGCCGTAGGGTCAAGCTCTTTTGCCTTCAAAAGATTTTTTCGAGCCTGTTCCGCAGATGCTTTTGATTTTTCGATTCCTGCTGATTCCGAAGCGTTTTCTGCATTCTTTGCGTTTTTTGGCTTAGCCTTTGATTTTGCCTTGTCCCATGCAAGGAATTCCTGCTTTTCGCCGTTAATTTCTTTGTTTGCTGTGTTCGAAGTTTCTTTTTTCATTTTCTAACTCGCTTGCAGTCTATACTTTAAATCATTCTAAGTAAAGTTGTAATTTGTCTAGGAAATTGAAAATTGAAAGATGAAAATTGACTTTTATTTTAGACACAGATAAACAGAGATGAACACAGATAGGACACAGATGAATTGAAAATGGAAAGATATAATTTTGAGATTCAAAGCAAGATTTAAAAATCTGGGGCGGTAGCGTAGGCGGGGCAGAAAAATGATTTCGACCGTTCGCGACCGAAGGGAGTCGGATACCTATTCTGCTCAGCCATGACAAATAAGGTGCGCTTTTCTAGCGATAGCAAAAACTGGGGAAGCGTCAGTTTTTCTCAAAAAAACTGACGGGAAACGCACGAGATTATTTTAATGTTGGAGAGGAAATGCGTGGCGTTTCCGTTTATTTTTTGCTTGCAAACATCACTGCATTTTCATATAATTTTTGCATATTTATACATTAGGAGCGAATAAATATGCAATTTAATTTTATTGATGGCGGAGTTACCGCCGCCGAAGGATTTACTGCTAACGGTATCTTGAACCACATAAAAGCTAGCAGAAAATTCAATGATACGGCTCTTATTTATAGTGAAAGATTATGCAACGCGGCAGGCGTATTTACCCAGAACCGGGTAAAAGCTGAATGCGTAAAACTCGATAAAGCCCACATCGAAAATGGCAAAGCTCAGGCAATCATTGCGAATTCTGGAAACGCTAACGCTTGCACCGGCGAAGAAGGCTACCGTAACGCCGAAAAAGAAGCCGTTGCCGTAGCTGCAAAACTCCAAATCAATTCTGACGACGTTTTGGTCTGCTCAACCGGCGTAATTGGACAGCAGCTTCCTGTGGAAAAAATCATAAGCGGAATCGACACTCTTGCCGACGGACTTTCAAAAAAAGGTCACGAGGAAGCCAGAATCGCGATTATGACGACGGACACGCACTACAAAGAAGTCGCCCTTGAAACCGAGATTGGCGGCAAAAAAATCCGCATGGGAACAATGGCAAAAGGTTCAGGAATGATTCATATCAATCTTGGAACAATGCTCGGATTCATCACTACGGACTGCGCGATTTCTTCTGAAATGCTGGAAAAAGCCTTGAGAAAATCGGTTGCGGGAACTTACAACTGCGTTTCGATTGACGGCGACACTTCCACGAACGACACTCTTTTGATTCTTGCGAACGGAATGGCCGGAAATACCGAGATTACATCTGAGGGCGAAGATTTTGAAAAATTTGTTGAGGCTTTGAACGCGCTCAACACTCAAATGGCAATGAAAATTGCTGCCGACGGTGAAGGGGCTACCCGCCTTGTAACGTGCAACGTAGTTGGTGCTGACACCGTTGAGAATGCAAGGGGGCTGGCAAAAGCCGTAATCTGTTCAAGCCTCGTAAAAGCTGCTTTTTTTGGCGCTGACGCAAACTGGGGCCGAATCCTTGACGCAATGGGCTACTCAGGATTCAATTTTACGCCAGAAAAAACGAGTGTTTCTTTCGTGAGCCGCGCAGGCGCAAAACGGTATTTTGAGAACGGAAAGCAAAACGGTGGCGAAGAAAAAAAGATAAAAGTATTTGACCACGGAGTTCCTCTCAATTTTGACGAAGATTTGGCAAAGAAAATTCTTCTTGAAGAAGCCGTTGACATTCTCGTTGAACTTGAAGATGGTGAGGCAAAAGGAACGGCCTGGGGCTGCGATTTGACTTACGACTACGTAAAAATCAACGGAGATTACCGCACTTAATTGAAAAGGAGACACTTATGGCAGATAAAAAAGACCCGCGACTCGACAACGAGCATTGGGCAGACGTACTTGTACAGGCATTGCCTTATTTTAGACATTGGGTAGGAAAAACTGTCGTTGTAAAATACGGCGGAAACGCAATGCTCAATGAAGAACTGAAAGTTGACGTGATGAAGGACATTGTGCTTTTGAACACAATCGGAATCCACGTTGTTCTGGTTCACGGAGGCGGACCTGAAATCAACAAAATGCTTGAACGCGTGGGAAAAGAGTCCAAATTTGTGAACGGACTTCGCTACACCGACGAAGAAACCATGGAAATCGTTCAGATGGTACTCACAGGAAAACTGAACAAAGACATTGTTGGAATCTTGTTGCAGGAAGGCGGAAAGGCCGTTGGACTTTCGGGAGTTGATTCTGGACTTTTGCGGGCAAAAAAGATTTCTAAAGACGGTGCGGATTTAGGATTTGTTGGCGAAGTGACGGAAGTTCATCCGGAAATCATTCAGTCTTTGATAGAAAAGGGCTTTATTCCTGTTGTTTCAACGGTGGCTTTGGGCGAAACTGGCGACATGAACCGCTACAACATTAATGCTGACACGGCTGCTGCAAAAATTGCAATTGCGCTCAAAGCTGAAAAATTCGTTCAGCTTACGAACGTTCCGGGTGTCCTTAAGGACGTTAACGACCCGGCAAGTTTGATTCAGCGGATTCATCTGGCAGACGTGCAGAAATACATTGATGACGGAATAATCGCAGGCGGAATGATTCCGAAAATTGAATGTTGTACGATGGCCTGCAAAGGCGGTGTTCCAAGAACCCACATCATCGACGGCCGTGTACCGCACTCATTGCTTATAGAAATGTTCAGCGACCGCGGAATCGGAACAATGATTTACTGAAAACAAGTTGATAATGTTGTGTAGTGCGGTACACTTCGCAAAGTGTATAATTCAGTTTTCCTTGAAAACTGAGAGGAACGCTGGAAGTGACTTCCTGATTAAGCTGTGACAAAAGCGTTCCGCGCATTCACTATTAATTGAAATGTTCAGCGACCGCGGAATCGGAACGATGATCTACTGAAACTCTACAAGTTGACTTTAAAATTTTTGGTTGACTTGTGCGTTTCACGCAAGTTTTCGGAAACGCACAGATTTTATTTTTAGACAAAAAGTACAGTTTTTAGCGTTTCCCAAAACTCGCGCTCTGGCGGGGGCACTTTGCAAATGTTTTCAAACTCGCCGCGACAAGCACTGCGACGAGTTCGAAGGTTGTTTTTTGCGTTCGCCACGTAGGCTCGCGCTGTAAAAAGTGCGGAATCGGAACGAGAGGACACGGTAAACGCTACAAGTTGACCTTAAAATTTTTGGTTGACTTGTGCGTTTCACGCAAGTTTTTTTTACTAGCACGTATTTAATATTCAAATAGGAAAAATTATGGGAAGCAAAACAGTTGTTAATAATTACGGGTCATTCGACGTGATTCTTACGCACGGACAAGGCTCTACAATGTGGGATTCCAACGGAAAAAAATACATCGACTTTCTCGCAGGAATCGCAGTAAATTCACTCGGAACGAACTATAAACCGCTCGTAGATGCCGTAAAAGCACAGGCAGAAAAAGAAATTCACATCTGCAACTACTTTATGAGCGACACCGGCGTTCAGTTTGCAGACGAACTTCTGAAAGCCACAGGATTTGAAGGAGTCTACTTCGGAAACTCTGGCGGAGAAGGCAACGAAGCTGCAATCAAATTGGCAAGAAAATACGGATATTTGAACGGCGGTGAAAAGCGTCACGTAATCTACACGTTAAAAAATTCATTTCACGGACGCACAATGGCAACTTTAACTGCCACAGGTCAGGACAAATTTCATCCTGCTTATTTTGCGCCTTATGTTGAAGGCTTTAAGACAATCGAAGCGAACGACTGGGACGCCATAAAAACAGCCTTTGACGACACTACGGCAGCTCTTTTGATTGAATGTGTTCAGGGAGAGGGCGGAGTTAACATTGTTGATGCTGATTGGGCAAAAGCTGCTGCTGAAGCCGCTCGAAAAGCCGGTGCAATCGTAATGGCGGATGAAGTTCAGACCGGATTTGGACGCACAGGAACTTTGCTTGCAAGCGACGCGCTGGGATTCAACCCTGAAGTCGTAAGTTTTGCAAAAGGCGTTGCGGGCGGACTTCCGATGGGCGGAATCCTCTTTAGAGGCAAGGCAAACGGCGTATTCAAAGCGGGCGACCATCAGTCCACATTTGCAGGAAATCCTCTCGCCTGCGCTGCGGGGCTTGTTGTTCTTCACGAACTTCAAAAAGAAGGATTTTTGCAGAGCGTCGTAGAAAAAGGCGACTACATGAGAAAAGAAATTGCCTCTTGGAAAATTCCGAACGTTGGGGAAATCCGCGGAAAAGGCTTGATGATTGGAGTTGATATTGTTGAGGGAAAAAGTGCGCTTGAACTTGAGAAAAAACTTCTTGCAAACGGACTTTTAACGTCAACTGCGGGCAAAAACACTCTTAGAATCGTGCCACCTCTCAATATTTCGATGGAAGAAATTAACGAAGGTCTGAATATTCTAAAATCAACTCTCGAAAATCTTTAAATCTGTTTTGTCCAATAGACTTTTTGTTTTTCGTATGTTTTAATTTATTTTAAAGTTGCCTTTGTGGGTAGCTAAAAAAAGAATTGGAGAATTTATGAAAAATCTTCGACGAATTGTTCTTGGCGCATTCCTTGCATTGATTTCTGGAATGTTTGTGTCTTGTTTTTCAATGAAGCAAAGTCTCAGCTACGAAAAAGGAAACTACAGTTATACCGTTGAGCTTGCCGTTGATAAAATGGTTCTTGCACTTGCAGAAATGGATGCGGACACTCTTTTTGCGCAGTTTGACAACGAACTTGCAAAAAAAGGTGGCATTTCTGATGAGAATGTTAAAGTTGAAAAAATTGACACTGAAAAAGATGCTGGATTTAAAATCTCTGTTGTAGTCAATGAAAATACTGAAGTTGAATCTGAAAAAGCTGTTATTCCTGTAAAAAACGGCAAAAAGCTTGAAATCTTGATTTTTGGCGGACAGGCTGTGGACGGAACTGTTGACTTTAACAGCGACGAAGGCGCCCAGGCTCGCGAAATGCTCGCAGAATCAACTTGGACATACTCTGTTCATAAGAGCGTTATGAAAAAAGTAAAGAAGGCTGCGATTGTTGATGAGAAAAATGGCAAAGAATTCAATTGTGAAGTAAATAAAGATGGCGATAACTTCGTAATCACAATTCCTCTCACAGAAATTCTTCAGGTTGGAAACTCTTACAGCAAGCTTGTAATTTCAAAATAAATTTTCCGGGGACTGAATTCCAGTCCCCTTTTTTGTAAAAATCTTCTGTAAAAATACACCGGACTTACCTTAAAAATGAAAAAATCACTCACAATTCTTTTTTCCATGATTTCAGCATTAATGTTTGTTTCCTGCTTTGAAATGAAACAGCAAATTTCTTATAAAAAAGGCATCTACAACTACAGCATTGAATTTACAGTTGATAAAACAGTATTGGCAATGCTCGGCGAGAACACGTCAATTGATTCTGAAGAAATTCTTGGCTCTGTTGACTCTGAGGATTTTACAGTTTCACCCGAAAAAATCAGAATAGAAAAAGTCAATACACAGACACATGAAGGCTCAAGATTTTTATTTTCTATCGATGAAAAAACAACCGATACTCTGGCTCAAATTTTTCTTCCTAGTAAAAAACGGAAAATCAATTGAACTTTTTATTTTTTATCCAGAAATGTTTGAAGACCGCTTTGATCCGGACAGCAGCGAACGGTAAAAAAATCAAAGCATTGCTTTCAAGGGCAAAATGGTCGTTTGTCGTAAATAAAAGCGTTATGAAAAAAATCAAAAAAGCGGTAATTGTAGACACTGAAAACAATAAAGAACTTGAATGCAAAGTAAGAAAAGAAGGAAAAAATCATATTATTGAACTTCCGGTGGTGGAACTCCTTCAAGATGGAAACTCTTACACCAAACTCATAATTTCAAAATAAATTGAAACGCTGCAGGTTAGACTTATAACTTTTTGGTTGGCTATGTGCGTTTATGGAAACGCTGCAGGTTAGACTTATAATTTTTTTGGTTGGCTATGTGCGTTTATGGAAACGCTGCAGGTTAGATTTATAACTTTTTGGTTGACTATGTGCGTTTCCCGTGATTTTTCCTTACGGAAAAGCTCGCGCTCTGGTGTAGGCACTTTGCAGGTGTTTTCGATGTTTCCGCGACAAGCACAGCGTCAACATCGAAAGTCCGCTTTGTGTTCGCTTCGTAGGCTCGCACTTAAAAATGGAAACGCACAGATTTTATTTTTAGGCAAAAAGTTCAGTTTTTAGCGTTCCGCGTGCTTTCCGCGCAGGCTTGTACTTATAAATCTAAAAGTTGATTAATTGCGTTTCCTTTTTGTCAAAAAACGTGCTATAATCGTTGGCATGAAAAAGACAACTTATGTTTTTGGGCACAAGAATCCAGACACGGATTCAATCGTATCTGCCACAGCATTCGCCAAACTAAAGAACCTCCTTGGCGAAACAGACTACAAAGCGGCGAGAGCCGGAAAACTTTCTCCACAGACTGAGTACATTTTTAAGAAATTCAAAATCGAACCTCCAGAGTACATTCCTGATTTGTATCCTAAGGCAGCCTACTACATGAACGAAGGCTGCAAAACTGTTGACGAATTTTGCTCACTTTGGCACGCATTCAACGTAATGCAAAAAGAAAAACTCATGGTTATGCCGGTCGTTGATTCGAACGGAAATTACAAATCGCTCCTTCATTACAACGCGTTTTCAAAAAACATCCTTGAGACGCTGAACCCGGAGCACCACATTACCGTAAAAACCAGCGTCAAACTTGTAAACGAAACAATCAACAGTCAGCCAATCGAAATGTCTGACCAGGATTCAATCAAAAAATTCTCCGTAATGGTCGGCGCTGCAAAATTCGACTCCTTTAAAACGACTTTGGACGCGCATCTTTCAGAGAACGTGATTATTGTTACTGGTGACCGCGAGGACGTTCAGGAATACGCAATCGACAAAAAAATCTCGCTTCTCGTCGTTTCGGGCGGAAAAATTCCTCGAAAAGAACTCATTGAAAAAGCTCGAAAAAACGGCACATCGCTTCTTGTAAGCTCGTTCGACACGATTTCTACGGCGATGCTCGTTGTTTACTCAACTCCTGTTTTTGTAATGTCGGATTCTTCCATAAAGCCAGTTGGCGTTTTTTCACCAGTCAAAAAAATCAAGCCGCTTTTGCACGAAAGCCCAAGTCATTCGCTTCCAGTTGTTGATGACACCGGAAAACTCATCGGAACAATCAGCGAGAATGATTTGTTGCACGAACCGAAAATTCAGGTTTCGCTGGTAGACCACAACGAGATGAGCCAGGCTGTTGACGGAATCGAGAATTACAGAATCCGCGAGATTATTGACCACCACAGAATCGGCGTTATGGCAACAAAGTATCCGATTACTTTTGTAAACCGTCCGGTCGGTTCAACAGCAACTCAAATTGCGAATCTTTTCCGCGAAAAGCACGTTTCGATTCCTGTTGAAATGGCTCAGATTCTTTTGTGCGGAATTTTGAGCGACACATTGATTTTGCAATCTGCCACAACCACTGACATTGACCGCGAGGTTGCGGAGTATCTTTCTGTAATTTCTGGGCAAGAAATCCAGACGCTCGGCCAGGAAATTATTTCTGCCGGCAGCCGCATAACTGGCCGCAAAGCAACCGATGTTATTGGGCAAGATATGAAGGAATACAGCGAGAACAACGGAAAACTCATTTACACCGTAAGCCAGATTGAAGTTGATGACCCAGACGAGATTATGGAGCGAAAAGACGAATTCCTTGCGGAACTTGAGATTACGCGCCGAAGTCATGGAGGGCTTTTCTCTGTTTTGCTCGTTACGGATATTACTAAACTCAGCTCAATCATGCTCATTGCGAGTGACGAGCGTTTCTTGCCGTATGTGAACTTTCAAAAGACCGAGGATGACAACATCTATTATTTAAAAGATGTCGTGAGTCGCAAAAAGCAGCTCATTCCTCTTCTTACCGAGGAAATCACGAAGTACCTTAACTAGATTTTTTTAGTAAAAAACGTGCTTTATAAGGAAAATCAAAACAAAAATCTGCTCTTTCGCCGTAGCTAACGGGAGAGCTGATTTTTCTGAGTGCATTTTTACACAAGCACAGTGAGTTTTGCCGGTAATGTCGTGTATTTTATTTTTGCGACGTTGCCCATAAGCTCACCGTCTGTGTGACAGATTGTCGAACTGTTTGAAGTTACTTCGAGACTCTTAAAGTTTCTTAGAGTGAACGACTTAAAGATTTTCTGTTTGCCCATCAAAAGAAACGGGAATGCAAAAAATGTGAGAAGTTTTGGAATCCCCGCCGCCATGCAAAAACTAAGTTCGCCGTCAAAGCCGCTTGCGAACGGAGCCATTGGAACGCCGCCGCCTTCCGCTTTAAAATTCATAATCGCCATAAAAATCATTTTTGAGAAACTTTTTGGCTCTTCATCATCAAATTTTAGCGTTACGGTCTGAGTCCGCATTTTGAACAGCGTGTAAACCGTCAAAAACGCGTAGCTAAGTTTTCCCATTTTTATGTAGTTCAAGACCTTTTTGATTTTTGAAGTGTTGATTTCTGTACCGACAATCGCATCAAGTCCAAAACCAGAACTGATTCCGAAAATTCTGCTTTTGTGAACGATTCTTTCATCCGAAAGTCCACTTTCCTCAATTTCGGCCTTACCCAAATCGATTTTTTTGTCGCCAGTTGAATTGAGAATCAAATTCAGTGCCTTTTTGTAATTGTGCCGAGGCAAATTCAAGCCCCGCGAAAAATCGTTTCCAGACCCAGTTGGAATTAATCCCAATTTGATTTTAGAAAAATCCTCGATTCCGTTAAGAACCTCATTTATGGTTCCGTCGCCGCCAACAACGACGATTTTTATATCGCTTTCGTCAAGCTTTGAAACGTCTCGTGCAATCTGCTCCGCATGTCCGACCCGAAGCGGAACGTGAGTGATGTATTCAATATTTTTTTCTTTTAAAAGCTCTCTGATTTTGTTCCACTGCAAAAAAGCCTTTCCGCTTCCGCCGTGGATATTTACGATAAAATGATACATAACCAAATTATATGCCAATTTTTTTATAAATTGAAAGAGGAAATTGTGAATTGTGAATTATGAATTATGAAGTGTGAAGTGTGAAGTGTGAAAGTTGTTTAAAATCTTATGGGCATACGCTACGGCGCTTCAGAAAATGCTTTGCCTTCGCTACTGCCCATAAGATTTTTACACCTGTAAGCTAATTTCGTGATTCATCAACTTTTTGCAAAATATTCGTGTGTTGTTCTTGCACAAACACCGCTCAAAACGATGAGCGAAATACAGTTCGGAATCGCCATGAGACAGTTCGTAATATCAGCGATTTCCCAAACTTCCTTTACAGTAAGATACGGCCCAACAAAAACCGCCAAAATGTAAAGAACCCTGAACGCTTTTACGATTTTCATCTTTCCGTTCGTAAGATATTCAAGACATCGCTCAGAATAATAGTTCCAGCCCAAAATCGTTGTGAACGCAAAGAAAATCAAACAGAGCATGATTAAAAACTGAACCGAGCGCCCGTCTCCGCCAAGAACTTTTGAGAATGCTCCAGAAGTTACCGCAACGCCTTCTAAGTCGCCAACGCCTGTCGCTCCGTCCGTAAAGAACGCGATTACGATTGCAAGACCTGTCATAGAACAGACGATGATTGTGTCTATGAACGTTCCGAGCATAGAAACCAAGCCTTGTTCAACAGGTTCCTGAACCTGAGCCGTACAAGCCGCGATTGGAGCTGAACCAAGACCCGCCTCGTTCGAGAAGATTCCTCGTGCAACGCCTTTTTGCATTGAAGAAATTACTTGAGCCACACAGAATCCTGTAGCACCGCCAGTGGCAGCCTGCCAGCCAAAAGCAGATTTTAAAATCACGGAGAGAGCTTCTGGAATTCTAGTCATGTTCATAATCAAAACCGAAAGACCGAGGAAAACGTAAATCAAAGCCATTGCAGGAACGATAACTTCCGCAACTTTCGAGATTCTTCTTAACCCGCCGATGATTACGAGAGCCGTAAAAATCGTTACGAGAATTCCGGAGATTACGACAGAAATCGAATAGTCTGCCCCAAAAATCGAAACAGTGTGCAAACTTTCTGGGTCGATTGCATTTTTTACTGCCGAAGTGATTCCGTTTATCTGCGTAATCGTACCGATTCCCATAATTCCGGCAAGTACGCCAAAAATGGCAAAGAGAACCGCAAGCCACTTCCATTTTTTTCCCATTCCTTTTTCAATCGTGCAGAATGGACCTCCAAGAATGTGACCGTCCTCTTTTTTTTCGCGATATTTTAGCGCGAGCATACATTCAGAATATTTCGTAGCGATACCCACAAGGGCCGCGAGCCACATCCAAAAAAGTGCGCCAGGTCCGCCCGTGCAGATTGCAGTCGCAACTCCGACGATGTTTCCAGTTCCGATTGTGGCAGAAAGTGCAGTGCAGAGCGCGCCGAACGGCGAAACTTCTCCATGCGCGTTCTCATCTTTTTCCTGAAAAATCGATTTGAATGCAAGACCGAGTTTTCTGAACTGCAAGCCTCTAAGCCGGATTGTGAGCAGAAATCCCGTCACAAGAATCAGAATGATTGTCGGCAATCCGCAGACAACGCTGTTGATTTTCTGAAGAATCAGGTCGAATGTTTCCATCAACATCTCCTTAAAACTATTTTTAAAAAACTAAAAAAAAACAAGTTTTAGCGTAAAGATTCGTTCTCGCGTCTTTGCGTCAAAACTGTGCGTTAACCGTATCATAAAATGCTCTTAAATGCAACGGAAAATCTGCAGAAAAACAGGCTGAACTTGCGCTGTCATTCAGAAATTGGCTATCTAAAGTCCTTGCCGTCAAAATGTCAGCGGCATTCCTCTCCCCTTGAATGTGGGTATTCCATTCGCCTCGCCCGTAGTATTCCTGACCCTCGAACCGTAGGATTCCTGTCACCTCGACCGAAGTGGAGAGGTCTGCACACCTTTCGTCGGAAGGTAGATTTCTCCATTCCGCTTCGCTCCAGTCGAAATGACCGCGGGTATTCCTGTCGCCTCGCCCGTGGGTATTTCTGTCCCTCGAACCGCAGGAGTCCTATCACGTCGAGCATAGAATTCCTGTCACCTCGACCGAAGTGGAGAGGTCTGCACGCCTTTCGTCGGAAGGCAGATTTCTCCATTCCGCTTCGCTCCAGTCGAAATGACCGTGGGGGCCTGTCGCCTCGACTGTGGGTATTCCATTCGCCTCGCCCGTAGTATTTCTGTCCCCTCAAACCGTAGTGTTCCTCTCCCCTCAAACCGGGAGTATTCCATTCGCCTCGAACCGTAGTACTCCTGTTCCCTCGTCCGTAGGATTCCTGTCACCTCGACCGAAGTGGAGAGGTCTGTACGCCTTTCGTCGGGAAGTAGATTTCTCCATTCCGCTTCGCTCCAGTCGAAATGACCGTGGGGGGCCTGTCGCCTCAAACTGCCATATTTTCAATTCTGTTTAAAATGAATTTTAACTGGTTTTCAGAAAAGGAAAAATGTTAAAAAAAATCGAAAAAAAAGCTAGAAAATATCTTGTTTGTAAAAAACTTTTATTTTATATTGTTCCCTTATGCGGAAAATGGGTTGCAGAAAACCGCATGTTTTACAATTTCCATTTTTTTAAGGGTGGTCTCTATGTTCAATCGTGAGGACTACGTTTCAGATTCTGACTGGAATCGTTTTATTGAGTTTTCAAAAGGGTTGGAAACTCCAAATGTTGTGATTAATCTCAAAAAGATTAAGCAAAACTTTCTTGACTTACGTAAATCTTTTCCTTACGCAAGTATCTACTATGCCGTAAAGTCTTGTCCTGGCGAGCCAGTTTTAAAAATGCTCGCAGATTTAGGCTCTAATTTCGACATCGCTTCCCGCTACGAGCTTGATAAGGTTCTTGCTTTGGGAATTTCTGGTGACAGGCTTTCTTACGGAAACACAATCAAAAAAGCCCGCGACGTAAAATATTTTTATGAAAACGGAGTTCGTCTTTTTGCCACAGATTCAAAAGACGACTTAAAAAACATTGCAGAATACGCTCCAGGCTCTAAAATCTACGTTCGAATGTTGGTTGAGAACACTCAGACTGCAGACTGGCCTTTGAGCCGCAAGTTTGGCTGCCACCCAGACATGGCTTACGATTTGCTCGTAATGGCAAAGAATCTTGGTCTTGAGCCTTACGGAGTTTCTTTCCACGTTGGATCTCAGCAGCGCGACATTGGTTCTTGGAACGATGCGATTGCAAAGGCTACTTATCTTTTTTCTTCTATAGAAGAAGAGGAAGGAATCAAATTGCAGATGATTAACATGGGCGGTGGATTCCCAGCTCATTACATTCAGCCGACTAACGAGCTTTCGGACTACGCTTCCGAAATTACTCGCTACCTAAAAGATGACTTTGGCGATGATGTTCCAAAAATCATCTTGGAGCCAGGCCGTTCACTTGTGGGAGACAGCGGAATTTTGACTTCTGAAGTTGTGCTCATAAGTCGAAAGAACAACACAGCTCTCCAGCGATGGGTTTATCAGGATTCAGGAAAATTCAACGGACTCATTGAGACAATGGACGAAGCCATGAAATATCCTGTAATTGCCGAAAATCAGGTTCCGGGCGAAAAAGAGGGCGAGGTGATTCTTGCAGGCCCTACTTGCGACAGTGCGGATATTATGTATGAGGATTTTAAATACAAGCTTCCGCTGAGCCTCAAAGCAGGGGACAAACTTTATTGGCTCACCACAGGCGCATACACGGGAACTTACGCAAGCGTAGAATTCAACGGATTCCCGCCAATCAAAACCTACTACATGGGCGAAGAAGACTAGACCTGCGCAAAAGCCTGTAAAAAATGCATGGGATCGTCCAATAAGTTCGTTGCATAGCGTCATTCCGAACAGAATCTGCACGGCAACACTTTTTGGACGTCCCTGCGTTTCCATGCCATGGATGGAAATTATCGAACAGGTCTAGTTAACAAAAACTTTGTGAGCCACATTCCGAATTTTAGTGAATCACACATCCTGAAAGCATAATCATAGCCAAGCCCAAATAAAAAACACGCTCTAAGAAAAACTGCATAGTTCGCCTCCAAAAAAGAAATCAGAATAAAACTACGGATTTTTATAAAACGATTTTTTGTAGGGACTTTTAGACTTGAATCACTCGTAGGTTAAGTGTATTTTAAGATGGAATTCTGAATTAGTCAAATTTATTTTAAAGATTTTTTCAATATTTTTACTTCTAATTTTTGCAATCATATTATAAATCGAAAGTTGACAAAAAATCTGTTGGGCGGTAGTGGAGGCGGGGTAAAAAAATGATTCTGAGCGTCGCGAGCGATAGCGAGTCGGATACCTCTAAAGCTCAGCCATCATTTTTTTTGAAACGCCGCAACGGACGCCCAACAGATTTTTTTACGCCTGCAAGTTTATAATACGCTTGCTTCTTGCTGTCGTTGTCGCTCACTTCTTATTTCAGTATACTAAAAACAATTATGGAAACACGTAACATTTTTGAGAATCTCTCATGTATCGATCACCGTTATTCACTTTCTGAAAAAGCGGTTTTTGACGGACTTTCGCAGTACATTTCTGAACAGGCTTCTGTTCGCTCTTGCGCAAAATGTGAATCAGCACTCGTAAAGGCCCACTTAAAAGTCAGAGGTCAGCTTACGGACGCTCTCGCCAAAGAACTTGACGATGTTGCTTCTAAAATTGACCCTGAAGAAGTTTACGTTGAGGAAGAAAAGACCAAGCACAATATTCGTGCCCTCGTAAACGTAATGAAGACCAAAGTGAATGCCGAAATCGGCCCTTTGATTCATTTGGGGGCAACCTCTGTTGATATTCTTGATACAGCGCTTTCTTGCAGAATGCGGGATGTTACACAAAACGTTGTTTTACCAGAACTTAAAAAACTTGAGAATTATCTTTGCGACATTGCTGAGCGCGAGTCTGCTACTCCGCAAGTTGGTCGCACTCACGGTCAGCACGCCGTTCCGATTACTTTCGGTTGGTCAATTGCAGAATTCGTTTCTCGCCTCGGAAAATCTATCCTAAGAATCGAGGAACTTTCTAATCAGCTCGTTGGAAAACTTGCAGGCCCGGTAGGAAGCTACAACGGCCCTTCGATGATTGTAAAAGACCCTGAGGAACTTGAGCGAATCTACACTGAATTTTTGGGATTGAAGCCTTCTGAATATTCAAATCAGCTTGTTGAGCCAGAGCATGTTCTTCGCCTTCTTTTGGAGATGAACGTGGCTTTCGGAATCATCGCGAACCTTGCAGACGATTTACGAAACTTGCAGCGTTCAGAAATCGGTGAGGTTTTTGAATACTTCTCGGCTACTCAGGTTGGCTCTTCTACAATGCCGCAAAAACGAAATCCGTGGAACAGTGAGCACGTAAAATCTTTGTGGAAGGCAATGTGCCCTCGCGTAATCACGTTCTACATGGACCAGATTTCTGAGCATCAGCGTGATTTGACGAATTCTGCTTCTCAGAGATTCATTTCTGACTACGTTGCAGGATTTACGATGGCCGTTGCCCGCATGAATTCTGTAGTAAAAGGTTTGCAGGCGGACAAAGAAGGAATGGCTCGAAATTTGCAGAATGCCGGCGGAAAAGTTAAGGGTGGTGTTCTTGCTGAGCCTGCGTACATTCTTTTGGGTGAGGCCGGATACAATGACGGTCACGAGGTAATCCGAAAAATCACTTTGGAAGCAGAAAAATCAGGAAAGACGTTCTTTGAAGTGCTAAAAACTCACGAAAAGGAATTTGCGGATATTACGGCTCAGCTTGAAAAGCTCGGTGTTGAAAATCCTGCGTCATTCTTTGAGAATCCTGCAAACTATTGCGGTCTTGCGGCAAAGAAATCCGCACGCCTCGCAAAAAAATACAAAGAATTGATGAAATAATGAAGTTTGCATAAATTTTGACACGGATGAACACAGATTAACGGTGATAGGACACAGATAAAAAAATCTGTGCCCCATCTGTGTCAGGAAAACGGCAACAGTCACTTTGAGCTTCGCCAAAGCTTACATTGTCGTTCCTATCAGTTTTGCATGACAAAACTGAACAACTGGGGTGAGACTGTCGAAATGACCAACAACACTATCTTTTGTGGTTTCGACATGCTCAACCACCGTGTTTTTTTCCCTAATTCGATAGCCCCATTTACAATTGCCGATTCCTACTATAATTTAGTTTTCGTTCGGGCTGTTTTCAGCAGTCAAAAAATCATTCAAATCTTCAATAACTTCGTCTGGGTTCAAGCCGTGAACCATTGCTGCTTCTTCAAGCGTTTCCATTTGCGAAGCGTAGCAGCTTATGCAGTGCATTCCCATTTGCATAAGTGGGTCCACAAGTTCAGGGTGAGTCATTACGATATCCGAAACGAGCATTTCCTTTTTGAGTTTCTCGTTTTGTTCTGCCATATTTTCCTCCGGTAAGCGGTATTTTCTCTGTTCAAATATAGTAAGATTCTTGCCGTTAGAAAAGAAATATTTTGCGAAGCGCAAAGCAAAATATGCGAGGTGGTGCGCTTTAGTTGATTTTTACTGAGGCAATTGATTCCAGCATGAGTTTTTGATAGATAACTGCATGTTTTTGGGGAAGAAGACCATGAATCATATATAATTTTTGATTTTTTACGATTAAGCGTGTGATGTAAATAAGATTGTTTTCAAGATAAATAACTGTGTCGGAAGTTTCGTTTAGGATTTTTGCCGTTTTTGCAAAGTATTTTTTGCTTTCTGTAAGGGCTTGTTTTGTGGTGAAGCCGTCGGGAATTCCTTTCATTTCGTCGGCACTTGCGATGATGATTGTTTCGTTTGATGCGGACGAAATTTTATAGAAGAGAAAAAGTCCGAATGATTTTTTGCCGAGTTTTTCTACTTCCCAATTTGGCAGCGCCGTGAATGTGATTTCTTCGGAAAATGATTGTGCGTTTTTTGTTTTGCCTAAATCTTTTTGATTTTGTTCTAGTTTTGTGCTCGCACATGAACTTAAAAATACTGTTGCGGCCAAAATGAGCGTGAATATTTTTTTATTCATAAAAACTCCGAAATGGGGAACGACAATATTTTGCTTTCAATCTACATAATCGGTTTTGTCGTTCCTATCAGTTTTGCAAGCAAAACTGAGGATGCAGTTTAGATTGCTTTCAATCTGCATAATCGGTTTTGTCGTTCCTATCAGTTTTGCAAGCAAAACTGAGGATGCAGTTTAGATTGCTTTCAATCTCCATAATAGGTTTTGTCGTTCCTGTCAGTTTTGCAAGCAAAATTGAGGATGCAGTTTAGATTGCTTTCAATCTGCATAATCGGTTTTGTCGTTCCTATCAGTTTTGCAAGCAAAACTGAGGATGCAGTTTAGATTGCTTTCAATCTACATAATAGGTTTTGTCGTTCCTATTAGTTTTGCAAGCAAAACTGAGGTGGTCACTTTAGATTGCTTACGGTAGTGCAGACAATTTTTTGCACTTACAACTTTATAATGTACAATCCGTGACCACCCTTAGTTAGTTCTTTCCAACGTCAACCATTGTTCCTGCGGCTGTAATCGGAATGTAATTAGGAACTTCCCGTCCGTCCCATTTTTTTGCGCGTTCAAGTTCGATTTCAAGTTCCTTGAGTTTTATTTCGACGTTATAGTTCTGTGCGACTTTTGCGTTGTAGTAGGCGAGTGCGTCTGCTTCAACCTGTTTTGCTTCTGCGGCTTTCTGTGCTTTTATCAAATCTGCTTCGGCGGTCTGTTCGGCTGCCTTTTTTGCGGCTTCTGCTTCGGCAACTTGCTTTTGTGCGTTGGTCTGGGCGAGCTTCAAATCCTGTTCTGCCTGACGAACCTGCTGAGTGCGGTTCATTGTCTCTTTAATCTGTTTGTCAAAATCGTCGCTCCAGTCCCAGTTTGAGATTGTGAGCTGAGTCACTTCAATCGGGTAATCTTTGAGTTTGTCTTTTAAGCTTGAAGCTACAGTCTGCGTAATGTGGTCCTGATTTTCAACAAGCTCGTAAATCGAATATTTTCCTACGGCTTCTTTTACGCAGGCAACAAGGCTTCTGGTAATTGCGTTTTCGAGCATGGAATTGTTGTATTTTGTGATTGCGTCAAGGATTTTGCTCTCGTCGTATCGGAAGAAAACTGCAACCTGAGTTCCGACTGTCTGCGCGTCTTTTGTGAGTGCGCCGTCCTGTCCTACAGAGAACGTAACGTTAAGTTCGCGAGGAACGACAGAGTATTTTTTGATTTGGCTGATGAATGGCGTGTGGAAGTGCATTCCAGGTTCCAAGATTCCGCCAGAAACTTGTCCTAATGTTACCAATACGGCTCGCTCGCTCGGTTCAACGACGGTGAATGCGTTTCCCATTACGATGATGAACGCAAAAACCAAAACGATTGGCATGAGGATTCTTTTTAGACTTTTAAAATCTTTGCTCATTTTTTGTCTCCTTTTTTGTTCCAGGGGTTCCGCATTATAGGAAAGTTGACAAAAAAATTGTCGGAACGAGAGTAAAAAAACGGCTTTTGTGAACGTTTGCAAGGTGAGCCGCTTTGCGGCGTTAATAATTTTCCTTGCACCGCGTGAACAAAAACGTTTTTTACGGTAGTGCAGACAATTTTTTTACACTTACAACTAATGCGGACACCGTGGCATTTATCCTGCCACAAATTTTCTGATTTTTTCCAGTTGGTCGAGGGCTGTTTTTCGACCTTCTTCGTAAATTCTTTTTAGTTCGCCGGGATTCTTTTCTGTTCTTGAAATTCCCAGCGATTTTTCCGGACAAATGACTAAAACGTTTCCGATTTTTTCTTGTTCAAAAACGTATTTTGTTTGCTCGTTGTACATTTCGTGGCGATTTTGCATTGTTTTTATAAAATTCGGATATTTGTGCAAAAGAATTTTCATAAGCAAAATCGCACTGTTCGGCTTTTTTACAAAATCTCTTGGCTGGGTAAGAATTACAACATTTTTTGTGTAGCCCAAATTTTCAAAATGTTTTAGAGGAATTGAATCCGAACTTCCGCCGTCCAAAAGTTTTAGACCGTCAATTTGGACTACTTTTTGAACCAGCGGCATTGCCGCAGATGCCCTGAGCCACTTCATACCGTTGTCCGGGCCGTTCTCGTCAAGGTCGCTGATTTTTTTGTAGACCGGAAATCCCGTGGTAACGTCTGTTGCCACCGCGTAGAATTCCATTGGATTTGCCTTGAAGGCTTTAAAATCGAACGGGTCGAGTTCGTAAGGAATCGTGTGATAGCCGAATTCCTGATTGAACATGTTGCCGGTTTTCAGGAACGATTGCCAGCTGCAATAGCGTTTGTCGCCAGCGTATTTCATGTTGAACCTTATTGCCCGCCCGTTTTGCTTTGATTTTACGTTGCAGCCAAAGCATGCGCCTGCGGACACACCAATCATTCCGTCGAAAGTTATTCCGTTTTCCATCAGAACGTCGGTTACGCCGCAGCTGAACATTGCCCTTAGTGCACCGCCTTCAAGTACAAGTCCTGTTTTTTTCATTTTGCGTTGTCCTGCTTGATTAAAAGTCTCATTGCTTCAACAGCGGTTTTAATTGCAAGTTCCGTGTCGTGAGCCTGCTTGTTTTCAAGACCTTTTTTTGCCCGCTCCTGATTTGCAACAACGAGGAAGCATGAACCTACGCGCACTTTAAGAAAACTTCCTGCAACGAAGAGTGCAGCACTTTCCATCTCAGAGGCAAGACAACCCAAACGGAGCCAGGCTTGCCATTTGTTTTCAAGCTCGTAGCTTACCGGCATGATTTCTGGCTCGTGCTGACCAAAGAATGAGTCTTTGCACTGAACGACTCCATGATGATTTCTGATTCCGAGATTTTTTGCAGCCTGAACGAGCGCATTCGTAACGTCCAAGTCTGGCACTGCCGGAAATTCAATCGGAGCGAATTCTCGGCTTGTTCCTTCCATTCGGATTGCTCCAGTTGCGATTACAATGTCGCCGCCCAGAACGTCTTCCTGCATTCCGCCGCAAGTTCCTACGCGAATAAAAGTTTTTGCGCCCACTTTTGAAAGCTCGTCAATCGCGATTGAAGCAGACGGACCTCCGATTCCTGTTGATGTGACGCTAACTTTTACGCCGTCCAGTGTTCCTGTGTAAGTTGTGTACTCGCGAACGTCGGCAACGAGTTTTGCGTTGTCAAAGTGCTCCGCGATTTTTGCGCAGCGTTTTGGGTCGCCCGGAAGAATAACGTATTCTCCAACGTCTCCCGGTCCCACTCCTGTGTGATATTGTTTTCCAGAACCTTCTGTGTAATCTACCATAAAATCCTCCTAGTAAACTTGTAGTGTCATCTCGACAGTAATTTTTTTCTGTCACACCGACAGCGTTTTTTCTGTCACAACGGCAGTTTTTTTTCTGTCACCTCGACCGAAGTGGAGAGGTCTGCACGCATTCCGTCGGAAGGCAGATTTCTCCATTCCGCTTCGCTACAGTCGAAATGACAGCGTTTTTTCTGTCATAACGGCAGTGTTTTCCTGTCACAACAACAGCGTTTTTTTCTGTCACAACGACAGTATTTTTTTTCTGTCACCTCGACCGAAGTGGAGAGGTCTGCAC
>NZ_JPUF01000016.1 GCF_014737315.1 Treponema zioleckii
AAATCATTTTCATTTACAACCCACTGTTTTTTTTATAATCTTTTTTTATGGACTTTTTATTTCTTGCCGTTGCGTTTCTGATTCCTGTGGTGCTTGGATTTTTGATTTTTCTCTTGATGGTTCGCTATGAAAAAAAAACACGGCGCGTGCAAACCAGCTTTTCAACCTCTTCAATTGTTTTGGGCGCGGGAATCCTCTCCTCTGTTACGGCATTTTTGATTCGTGTGGCGGCAATGCAGATTCCTTTTTATCCGTCGAACAAACTTGTTTCAATTTTCGTGATTTCGATTTTTGCAAAAAGCTTGCCCGCGATTCTCGTCAAACTGATTATTTTTATGCTTGTTCCTTCCAAAAATAGAAGTTTTGGCCAGTTTTTCAACTGGATAATTCTGATAAGCCTTCCCTTCGCATCTTTTGATTTTGCCTGGTGGATTTTGCACAAGGATTTTTTTCAGGCTTTTATGACTTGCTTTATGCAAGGATTCAGCACGATTCTGACAGGATATTTTATTTGGTCTTTAAAACGTTATTCAAAGCATTTTTTTCCGCTGATTTATGCATTTATCCTGCAGGGAATTTTTTATTTTTTTATAAGTTTTGCTTTTCCGTTCAAATATATTTCGATTGCGGCGGTCCTTTTCGCAATGGTTGAGTCAAGATTATGGTTCGTCATTTTAAATGAAGAATATGAAAAAAGAATCGATAAAATTCTTTTTAATTTTTCAAATTCTAATTGACAAAAAAAATATTTCGGGGTATATTACTATCACATCACGACGCTGGGTAGAGCAGTTGGCAGCTCGTCGGGCTCATAACCCGGAGGCCGTAGGTTCGAGTCCTACCCCAGCTATAGTTAGTCCACTCAAGGCGAGTGGATTTTTTATTTTTAAAGTAAAAACTTACTTTCTAACAGCCGTTGCGGGCACTTTTCCCTTATAACTAGAAACTTTCTTCCATAAATTGAAAAACTCCTGGTTGAAAATAATTTGCTTTTTTCAAGGCGCTAAATAGTTTATATTAAAGTTGAAAAAATATTGATTCAGTCTTAAAATAAATGTTATACGATTAATAACAAAAAAATGGGGAGACATTCTATGAAAAAGACTGGATTTTTTGACAAAACTTTAACGCGGCAACTTTCTTTTTGTATTGGTGGCACTTTGTTTTGTCTCCTTTTGATATTAGGACTGTTTCTTTCTCTTCGGGTGAATAAATCTTATAATTCAATCAGCAATGATTATCTTACGCAGACCGCACGTTTTTATACATCAAGCACTGAGCAGATTCTGAACGAGGAATTTACGATTTGTGCGACTCTCGCCGACGTTTGTGACAAAATTTCGGAGATTCCTGAAGAGAATCGGCGTTCGTATTTGAACGAGATTCTTAAAGAAACTTTGCGCACTAATCCGAATTTGGTTGATGCGTGGACGGTTTGGGAGCCGAATGCCCTGGACGGGCTTGATGCTGAATATGCGAATACGGAATTCCATGACGAGACGGGACGTTTTATTCCTTACTGGACGCAGGTTGACTCAAAAATTGACTGTGTAGCTCTTACGGACTACGAGAACGGCAGCTGGTATGTTGACCCACTAAAAAGTTCAAAAGGAATTCTTATTGACCCGAACCTTTACGAGGTTGGCGGAAATATGATTTGGGTTTGTGGCGTTGCTTTCCCTGTCCGGGATAACGACGGAAATCCTGTCGGTGTTGTTGGAATTGATATGTCGCTGGAAAAACTTTCAGCGCTCTTAAAAGATGTAAAAATTTATGATTCTGGATATCTTTCGCTTATTTCGAACACAGGACTCACCGCGGTGGATGCGGACGTTTCTATAGAAGGAAAAATTTATCCGCATTTTGAGTCAGCAGAGTTCGGAACATATTTTAAAAAGTCCAGGGAAGAACGTTCTATAAACGGTTATGTGACTTCTGACAAGACTCTTCACGTTATTGTTCCTTTAAAAGTTGGCAATGCCGATGAAGTTTGGTATTTGAGTTTGAACGTTCCGACTTCAGAGGTTCAGCGGGAATCAAAAATCATTTTGGGAGTTGTTATAGCTGGTTTTGCGGTCACGCTTATTTTGCTCTGTACACTTTCATATTTGTTCATCTCGTTTGTTTCGAAGGCTCTCAAAAAAGGCGTTTCGGCTTTGGAGAACATTGCCCACGGTGACGGCGATCTTACTGTGCGAATCGATGTGGGAAAGGACAACGAGCTTGGCAAAATGTACAATTTCTTTAACGAAACGATGGAAAAACTCCAGAGTTCAATTTCGAAGGTTAAGGATGAATCCGAGCAGATGCAGCGTTCTGGAGACGTTCTTGCCGACAACATGAACGACACTGCGGCGGCTGCGAACGAAATTACAGCAAATATTGAGAGCGTTAGCCGAGAGGTTAAGCAGCAGGCTGCTAACGTGCGGAGTGCAGACAAATCTGTTCAGCAGATTGATTCGAATGTAAAGAATCTTATCAGCAGCATTGAGGCTCAAAGTTCTTGTGTTGTTGAGTCTTCTTCTGCAATTGAGCAGATGGTTGCGAACATTCGTTCTGTAACGAATATCCTAAAATCAAATACGGCGACAATCGAGGAACTCGAAAAATCTTCTGAAGACGGAAAAACGAGCATTGCGACTTCTGTTGAGGCGACCGAAAAAATCCGTGAACAGTCAAAGACGCTTTTGGAGGCTTCAAAAATCATTCAGAACATTGCTAGCCAGACGAACCTTCTTGCCATGAATGCGGCAATTGAGGCTGCCCACGCGGGCGAGGCCGGCAAGGGATTCAGCGTTGTTGCGGACGAAATTCGAAAGCTTGCCGAGGATTCAAACAAACAGGGTAAAACGATTACGTCAAATCTTGTTGGCGTTCTTGAAAGCATTGAGTCTGTCGCAAGATATTCGCTCGGCTTGCAGACAAAATTCAACGAGATTTACGGTCTTACGCAAAAAGTCTCTCAGCAGGAGCTTACGATTATGCACGCCATGCAGGAACAGTCCGAGGGCGGCGGTCAGGTTCTTGAGGCAATCAAAGAAATCAACGATATTACTGTGAGTGTTAAGAACGGCGGAAAAGAAATGGAGAATGCCGCAAACTCTGTAACGGCCGAGATGGAAACTCTCATCCGCCTTACCGACGAAATCAGTTCGAGCATGGAGGAGATGGCTCTTGGAATTGAGAGCATCAACAACAGCATCAACGAGGTTAACGATTTGACTCACAAGAATACCGACAGCATTGACAGCCTCAATGCGATTGTAAGCACGTTCAAAGTTTGAGAAATCCGGTGGTTGAGCGTGGTCGAAACCACCTTCAGCAATGACAAAATATCAACTTTCAATCGTAAAAATCTGGTGCGTTCGCTTCGGTGTTATCAATTTGCAAATGTAAAAAATTGTCTGCACTACCGTAAAAAACGTTTTTGTTCACGCGGTGCAAGGTGCAAGGAAAATTATTGACGCCGCAAAGCGGCTCACCTTGCAAACGTTCACAAAAGCCGTTTTTTTACTCTCGTTCCGACAATTTTTTGTCAACTTTCCTGTACTGAGGAATCTCTGGGGGATTGCTAATGAGCCAATATGGAATGTCTCATCTGGTGAACCGAAATCTTTTTTAGCACGGTGTTGTATGATTGTCATACAGCATAATGTATGTGGGCGAGGCTGTCTGCTGTATTGCTCCAAATGTCAGGAATTTTAGGAAAAGTCATGCTGAAATCGACTGTTTTCGTTGTGGTGGTTGAGCATAGTCGAAACCACCTTCAGCAATGACAAAATATCAACTTTCAATCGTAAAAATCTGGTGCGTTCGCTTCGCTTTTAATCAGTTTTGCATGGCAAAACTGAATGTTGGGTTCAAGTTTTTAGAGGATTCATGATACATCAATTTTTTTTAGTGCTATAATGGATTTATGAAAAAAATATTATCTACTTTGGCATTATTGCTTGTAACCGCATCGGTTTTTGCACAGAAAATCGGTGTGCTGAATGGTCCTTCTGGAATTCCTTGCGCTTATCTCATGGAAAATTCCAAGAAATACGAATTTGAAACTTTTGCTTCCGCTCAGGCTGAGCTTCCAAAACTTATAAAAGGCGAGATTGATATTGGCTTTCTTCCGCCAAATGCGGCTGCTAAGGTTTTTAACTCCAGCAAAGGCGCACTTCTTGCACTGGGAATCGCGGGAAACGGAAATCTCTTTGTAATCTCTAAAGATGAGTCTGTAAAATCTCTTTCTGATTTGGCTGGAAAGACGGTTGCCTGTGCGGGGCAGGGTGCGACTCCCGAATACATGATGAACTTTCTTTTCGCAAAAAATGGTGTGACTGGCGTGACTCTTGATTTTTCGACACCAAATCCGAATATTGCGGCTGCCGTAATCGAGGGAAAATTTGATTATGCCGTTGTGCCGGAGCCTTTTGCCACGGTTGCCGAAAAAAAATCTGCTGACGTAAAGCGTGTCCTGAACATTCAGGAAGAATTTGCAAAAATCGAGGGCGGGGACTTTCCGATGACGCTTCTCGTGGTGAACGCAAATTATGCAAAAAAGCACAAGAAACATATTAAGAATTTTTTGAAGGATTTTGAAAAGGCGAGCGAGTGGACCGTAAAAAATCCGCTTGAGGCCGGAAAGTTGGTTGAGGCTCATAATCTTGGGCTAAAAGCCCCGATTGCTTCGGCAGCAATTCCGAATGCCGCTTACACATGGAAGAACGCAAAAAATGGCAAAGCCGACATTGAAAAGCTTTTAAAAATCTTTATGGACTTTGCTCCAGAATCTGTTGGCGGTAAGCTCCCTGCTGAAGAATTCTACTGGTAGCGCATTGTACCTGCTTTCGGTAATTTTACTATTTTTGATTTGGGGCGTCTCTGCAAAAATTGTGGACGCTCCGCTCGTTCTCCCCAAAATTGGCGACGTGCTAGAAAGCCTTGTGACTTTGTTTTTGACGCTTTCTTTTTGGCAGAATGTACTTGCGACTCTTGCCCGTGTTTTTGTTGCATTTGCCTTTGTTGTTTTGGCGGGGCTTTGTCTCGGTTTTTTGTGCGGGCGATTTAAGTTTGTAAAAAAAATTCTTGCCTTTCCGATTGCTTTTTTGCGTGCGACGCCTGTCGTGGCTCTGATTCTTGTTCTGATTTTTGCATTTTCATCGTCGGCGGTGCCGGTTAGCGTGGCGATTTTAATGGCTCTTCCGGTTATGATTTCTGCTGTTTCTGAATCCTTTAATTTTACTGACGGCGAGCAAAAACTTTTTGAGATGGCTCGAATCTTTAATTTTACGCGTGGACAAAAACTGAAATATATTTTTCTTCCGAAATTTTTGCCTTTTTTAAAAAGCGGCATTTTGTCTTCGTTCGGCATGATTTGGAAGGTTGTTGCGGCGGGCGAAGTATTGAGTTTGCCTAAAAACGCGCTCGGAACTTTGCTTTCAACGGCGCAAGTTCATCTTGAAAGCGCGCAGGTGAGCGCGATAGCGATTTTTATTGTGTTTTTGAGTTTTTTGTTCGAGCTTTTGCTCCGCAAGCTGAATTTTTTATGGCTGGCAGATTTTTTAAGCCCGATTTGCGTGCTGGTAAACCATATTTTTAAGGCGGGGGAACAAGAAAAATTTGAACAAGGTGCGCAGAAAAAAAAATCAGCTCAAAATGAAGCGGAGTCCGCAGGAATTTTTATAAAAAATCTTACGCTGAGGGCAGGGGATAAAGAAATCATCAAAAATCTTTCGCTTGAAATTCCGTGTGACAAAGTTACGGCTTTAATTGCGCCCAGCGGGTTTGGAAAAACGACTTTTTTTGAATTATCTTTCGGCGAATTTTAGTGGCGTTTCGTTTGGTTTTCAGGAGCCGAGGCTTTTGGAGAATCTTTCGGCGGAAAAAAACGTTTCTTTGCCACTCGAAAATCTTTTTGACGCTGAGGAGGCTCTTCGCCGGGCGGATTATTTTTTGGATTCTCTGGGACTTTTTGAAAAACGGGCGATGAACGTTGAAAAACTGAGCGGCGGTGAAAGACAGCGTGTTGCGATTGCGAGGGCGTTTGCCTTTCCGTCAAAAATCTTGCTTTTGGACGAAAGTTTTAACGCTGTTGATTACAAGCTCAAACTTAGGATTATGGATTTTTTGCGTGGCGAGCTTGAAAAAAATCCGCGCACCGTGGTTTTTGTGACTCACGACGAACGTGACGCAAAATATTTTTGCCAGAATATTATTGAGCTTGGCGAATAAATTTTGGCGAATAAATTTTTTGTAAAGCAGTTGAATTAAAAAATCGAATTTTGATATACTCGATAAATTAAATTTTTCAAATTTTATTGATTCATGGAGAAGAAAATGGCATTTTATTTTTCAGAGCCGTCTCACACTTTTGGTGAGTATCTGTTGGTTCCTGGCTATTCGAGCGAGAATTGTATTCCTGATAACGTAAGTCTTCGTACTCCAATCGTTCGTTACAACAAAAAGGCTGGGGAAGAGTCTCCGCTTTACATGAACATTCCGATGGTTTCGGCTGTAATGCAGGCGGTTTCTGATGATAAATTGGCTATTGCCCTTGCAAAAGAAGGCGGAATTTCATTCATTTACGGAAGCCAGTCGATTGAAGATCAGGCTGCAATGGTTGCCCGCGTAAAGTCTTACAAAGCGGGATACGTTACTTCTGATTCCAACGTTCGTCCAGACCAGACTTTGGAAGAAGTTATTGAACTTAGCGAGCGCACTGGACATTCAACTTGTGCTGTTACAGAAGACGGTTCTGCTCACGGAAAACTTGTGGGAATTATTACTTCGAAGGATTTTAGAATTTCACACTGCAAGCCTAACTCAAAGGTGTCTGAATACATGACTCCTTTAAGCGCACTTGCCCTTGGACACGAGGGAATTACTCTCAGCGAGGCGAACGAGATTATTTGGGACAAAAAAGTTAATCAGCTCCCGGTTGTTGATAAAAACGGAAATTTGGTTTCTTTGATTTTTAGAAAAGACTATTCTACCCACGAGTCGAACCCAAAAGAGCTTTTGGATTCTAAAAAGAGATTCGTTGTTGGAGCCGGAATCAACACCCGCGACTACATGGAACGTGTTCCGGCCCTTCTTGAGGCTGGTGCGGATATTTTTGTTCTCGATTCTTCGGAAGGTTATTCTTACTGGCAGGCAAAAGCTCTCAAAGACATTCACGAAAAATGGCCGAACGCAAAGGTTGGTGCCGGAAACGTTGTTGATGAGGAAGGATTCAACTTCCTTGCTGACGCTGGTGCGGACTTTGTAAAAATCGGAATCGGCGGCGGTTCAATCTGTATTACACGCGAGCAGAAAGGTATTGGCCGCGGACAGGCTACTGCGACAATCGAGGTTGGCAAAGCCCGCGATGAATACTACAAGAAAACTGGAATCTACGTTCCGATTTGTTCAGACGGCGGTATCGTTCACGACTATCACGTTACGCTCGCTCTCGCAATGGGCGCAGACTTTGTAATGCTCGGACGCTACTTTGCACGATTTGAGGAATCTCCTTCTAACAAGCTCGTTGTAAACGGAAATTACGTTAAGGAATACTGGGGCGAAGGCTCTAACCGCGCTCGAAACTGGCAGCGTTACGACCTTGGCGGAAAAAAATCTATGGCTTTTGAGGAAGGCGTTGATTCTTACGTTCCTTATGCTGGCCACTTGCACGACGGTGTTGGAATGACTCTTAAAAAGGTTGTTCACACAATGTGTAACTGTGGTGCGCTGACTATTCCAGAATTGCAGGAAAAAGCAAAAATCACTTTGGTTTCGGCAACAACAATCAGCGAGGGTTCTGCTCACGACGTTGTTGTAAAGAACACTTCAGTGCAGTCATAGAAACGCTGGCAAGTTGGCTTTGCAAAACTGAAGTCAGCTTGTGTGTTTCTCGACAATTTTATTGCCCGCGTCGCAGCGGGCAATTCTTGTTTTATGGCTAGTGCATTGAATATTAACTAACTGTCATTCAATTTATAAAATCTGTCATTCCGAATTTATTTCGGAATCTCCGCTTCGACTTCGCTCAGCAACCAAGATGCTGAAACGAGTTCCGCATGACACGGCTTTTCATGTCAATTCATTTTTATTCGTAATTTTAATTTTTGGTTATGACAGCGGCATAAGTATGAGTGCTAGTAAAGTCACTGCTGAATGCAACACAGGTTATTTGACAACTTTCGTTTTCCGGAAGTTCTTCATATAAGATAGTGAAAGTTGTGCCTGTGGCCGAGTTTCCGTTGTATGACCAAATGTATTGCACCATTTCGGTGTCAGAGGCGGTAAAGATTATTCCTGTCTCTGTGTACGAATATTCTACAGAAAGTGAGTTTGTCTTTACGTCTACACTAGCTCCTGTTGGTGTCCATTGTGCGTAAAGCGTTTTTTCGCTTGTTGTTGAGAATTCTGCTCCGTCCGAATAGGAAGTGCCTGAGCCGTCGGCGGCTGTGTTCCATCCTGCAAAGATATGGCCAGATTTTGTAAAGGCGCTGTTTTCGTTTGCAAGGTCGCTTATTAGAGGCAGGTTTTGTGCTTGTCCCCAGCGGAATTCGCGTTCAATACTTTCTGAGTTTGATTGAAAATGTACCGTGAGTGGAATCCAATCCCATTGCGCTGTAAGCGTTGCGTCTTCGTTCGGGTAATTGCCTTCATCTAATGTGGCTTCGTCACCGTACCAGCATTGGCGGTTTCCGTCGGAACTTGTCCATTGCCAGCTACTGAACTGCTTTCCTTCCTCAGAAATTGTGAACGTGCATTTTGGCAGCTGGTCGCCGACGGTTACGTTTTCGAGTGCGTCCATTGTGCCGGAACCTTCGCCTGGGTCAAAAGTGATTTTGATTTTGTCTTTTAGCCACAATGCATAAAGTCGAATCGTTTCTTCGTCGGTTGTCGTCAGATTGAAAATTTCTGCTCCGTTTCGCAAATCTGGAACTGTCGAATTCGTATTTTGGTTTCTGAGCCAGCCGTTAAAAATGTAGCCGTTGCGGGTGAATGGATTTGCTTCGAGAGTGCCTGCCGTGTCGTAGGTGAAAGGGTACGGTTCCGTCTCGGGGTAATTAATATCGTCTTTTGTGAAATAGCCGCCGTTTCCGTCGAGGATAATGTAATAGGTAATCGGATTCCATTCGTTAACGTAAAAAGTTGCCGGGGCCGAGGTTACGAGAATTTTTTGAATGACGTTTGATTCATTCTCTCCGTCATCTGTGGTGTAAGAGATATTTTCTGGTAAATCCGTGCTTAGTGTGAGCGGATTGTTGTAGAAAAGCCATCCGTTGATTTTGTAGCCCTCTTTTAGCTTCGCGAATTTAGAGTTTTTTGTGGAAGGCAAAGTGTCTTTTGTGAGCGTTTCGCCAATTTCGTAGCTTTGAGAAACGCTTGCAGTCTCGCTGTTTTCATCAGGATTTTCTGCGTAAAAAGTGTATATGGTCGAAAAAACGTCTTCCAAATCGTCTTTTAAGCCGTCTCCGCACGAGGTGAGCGTTAGGGCAAAACTCGCTGCAAGCAGGGCAAGGGAGATTTTTAAGACAGTCGAGAATGTGCGAAAAGTTTTTCTTTCATTTTTCATAAAAATCCTCCTTTTAAAATCTGAATCCTGCACAAATGAATGGTTGTACGAATCCCATTTGCGAACTTCCGCCAAAAACGTGGGTAAAGTTTACGCCTGCCTCAAAAACAAGAAATTTCCACGGCGTAAAAAATACTGAACTTTCGGCGGTGACTAGCGGATAGCAATAAGTCTTGTCGTCCGGGGAAGGTCTGTCCGAAACGGAGTGATATTTCATCTGCCGCTTCATAACGTCCAAGCCAAGACCGCCTTTTGCCGCGAAGAACATTTTGCTGTACAGTTTGCGATGCCACACGAATTTTAAGTCAAACGTCGAAAAAATGAATTTTGAGCTTAGTAAGTCTGTGTCATTGTTTAGTTCCGCTCCAAAATTGCAGGCAATCTCAAGACCGTACTTGTTCGAGTCGTTTTTTATCGGCAAAAAGGCAACCTTAAAATGCGGAGAGAAGGTCGAAGTTTTGTCGAAATAGTCTTTTAGTGTTGAATCATAAAGATTATTTTCAAAAATCAGTCCCGCCTCAAAAATAACGTCCTTCCATTTGTACGGGTGAGCTTTTTTCCATTCTTCGCGCTCGCGTTTTTTTGCAGCTTTTTCTTCGGCAATGCGACGTTTTTCTTCTTCGAGACGTGCCTTTTCCGCCGCTTTCTGCTCGGCTTTTAGTCGTTCTTCTTCCGCTATTCGGGCAAGCTCCGCGTCTCGGCGTTCCTGCTCCAGGCGGGCAGCTTCCTCTTCTTTTTGAATTCGCTCGCGTTCAGCCTGGGCGGCTTCATCGCGTTCCTTTTCGATTTTGTCTGCGAGCGCGATTTTTTCCTCGTTCGCTTTTATGTATTCATCATAGGTCGCTTTTGCCTCGTTTCGACCGTTTTCTTTTTCTTCTTCGCGGATTTTTAAAACTTCTTCTTGGGTGTAAAGTTTTTTGCCTTCAATTACGATTTCGTCCGAAATGGTTGAAAGCCCGCTGGCATTCGTTATTTTGAGTCGCCATTTTCCTGGCGGAACGTCCTTAAAATCAAGATGAGTAACTGCTTGTGTTTCTGAGTCGCTTAAAGGCATTTTTATTTTGTCTTCCGAAGAAATTTTTCCTGTAAGAGAATCGCTCACAAGTTCGAATTTTGAATTCTGATTAACGTCGGTTATGTCCACGTTCAGCGAAACGGTGTTGTCTTCCGCCTGAATCTGAACGTTTTTTTCGAGTGAGTTGATTTTTGGCGTGCTGGCTTTGTAAATTTCAAATTCTGTCCACGGGCTAAGGCTCGTTTGCTTGCCCAAAAAATCGTATGCGTAAACGCGGTAGCGATATTTTCCGTGGGTGAGCGAAAGATTTTCAGAAGTCTCTTCGGTTTTTATGAACTGAAGTTTGCCTGTCGTAAGGTTTTCGATTTCAACTTTGTATTCCAGCGCATTTGCATTGCTCTTCCACTCGATTTTTTGTTCGAAGGTTTGTTCTGCCGCCGTGAGCGCAGTTTTTGTGCAGAGTGCAAAAAAAGCAAAAATGAGAAAAAATTTTGTATGGCTGGAAGAAAAATTTTTGATTTTAATTTCCATACATTATCTCCGGTTGAACGCCTTCTACGTTTGTTGGGGAATCAAAGTCGATTTTAAATACGTGCGACGAAGCTGGGCCTGACTGTTCCAAATATCCGTCTTTTGCGTAAGAGAATGGCGTTACGGTCCATTCAAATGTGCCTAGCTCAAAAATCGACAGATCTTTTATGAGCACGGAAGTTCCTTTGGTGTTTTTTACAGTGTGAACGGCTTTTCCGCGTTTGCCGGCTGTTTTCTTGTAGAGCGTAAAGTTGTATGCCGTCGCGCCGGAAACTTCCTGCCAGTTGAATTCAATTACGCGGTGACTCTTTAAATACGCACCGTCCATTATAAAATCCTGAGCCGGGGCGTCGAGGACAGGGGCGTGCAAAGCCGGAATTTCTTCGATTACGAATTTCATTGGCTTTGAGTCGATTGGTATTCCCTTTACGGAGGCAAGGACTTTCCATGTGTAAGAGCCTTTTGTGAGGCGCGAAATTGATGCTGTGTTTTTTGAGGTTTTTATAGATTTTACCACGGTTTCACTTCCGTTTTTGTTCAGTTTTGAAAGCACGAGCGTGTATGTTGAGGCTTGCTCCCGTCCTGGTGCCCACGAGAATACTGTCGGAGAGCGGAGTGCCGAAAGTCCAGGAATAGCCGCGCCGTCTGACGGGGACTGCGGAATGATAATCGAAGGCGCACGCACTGTAAAGTTGACTTGCGTTGCCGCCGAAATTCTTGTTTCGCTTGCGACAGACTGCAAAAGTCCGACATAAGAGCCTTCTTCAAGAACGACGCTCGTGTTCGTTTCTGCAATTCCTGGGAGAGTTTTTACCACTTCGCCAGAATCCTTGCAAATTTTTAGTTTGTAAGATTTTGCTTCCGAAACGCCTGCCCACGAAATCATCAGCGGTTCGCTGTTGTAGCTGACGAGTTCCTGATTTGGGCGAGGCGAAATAAAGTCCGGCGGAGCGATTTCTGCAAGAACGGTGAACATTCTGCTCTGCGAAAAGTCTGATGCCGTTCCGCTTGAATTTCTTACGCCAACTCGCCACCAATAATTTCCTGAAGAAAGGCTAAGGTTGTCGATAACAGAGGCGGAAGAATTTTTTTCGACGACGATGTTCGAGAAATTTGAATTTGAAGAAATCTGCATTACCGAAGTGGTTGAGCTTTCATCGTAGTCGTCCGAGAGTTTCCACATGAACGCAGTTGCAGGCAGTTTTGAGCCATCAACCAAAAAATCTTCCGGCGGATAAACCAGTTTGTTGTCCTGCGGAATGTATCTTGTAACCCTAAATGAGCGGATTTCTGATTCTGGAGTCAAATCTTTTGAGTCTGATGATTTTCTGCGGACTTTCCAGTAATAAGTTCCGTCACGAAGCTCATGCGGGGCAAATTCGTGTGCGTAGCGAGTGTCCGCAATTTCCTTCGAGTAGACAATGTTTGTAAAATCCATGTCGCGGGCAATAAAAAAGTCGTATTTTGCGTTTTTGAGTTCTGATTTCCAGATGAAATTCGTGTTGATATTTTCTTTGTAAACGATTTTTGCGTTTTCTGCCGGAGAAGAAAGTTCTGGTCGGTTCATTTCTTGATTTTTGAGCACTTCAAATTCATAAACGTCACTTTTTCCGGCGTAGCCTAAATTTCCCAGAGAATAATACGGAGACACTTGCCACCAGTAAGTTCCTTCTTGGAGGTTGTCCAAGCTCAAAAAAGTTCCTTTGATTTCTGAATCGTAGACGATTTCGCGCATATTTTTTGCGGTGGAAACGACGAGTCTGTAGCGTTCGGCATGTTCGTTCCCGTTCCAGCGGAAAGTGATTCTTGGAAGATCTTTCCTGTATTTAAAGACGCTTTTTTGTGCAGGGGAGATTCCTTTGGCGTTTGAAATTCCTTCGATTGTCACTTTGCCTTCAATCGGTCTGTTTTTTGAGTTTTCGGTAAAGACTCTCCAAAAGCACGTCCCGTTCGGAAAGTCCACTTCCGCGCTGGAAAGATTTTTTATTTCCTGTACCGAGTTGATTGTAGAAAAATCTCTTGTTGATGAAGTTTGAATCGTAACCGTTTCACCAGCCTTCGAATTCCAGTCAAAACGTACAGGAGTTTTTTCTTTTGTTATATTGAGAAGTTTTAGCGTTTTTGGCGGATAGAGAATTGTGAGCGAATTTCGCTGAATCTCTTTTCCTTTTGCGATGTTTGCGGACTCTCCGTTTTTAAGTTCGGCAACTTCGCCGCTTTCGGTGGTGAGCGTTGCGTTGCCTGATTTTACTTCTACGTTGTGCGTGCCCGTTGTGGCATCGTTTGTGGCCGAAAGTGAACTTCCTGCATCCACGTTGATTAGCGAACCGTCATCAAATTTTACTTCAAGGCCGGAAGTTGCGCTCGTTGAGTCAATCTGAATGTCGCCGCCTGCGATTGCGATTTGAATTCCGCCGTCGGCATTAGTTCCCATCTGAATCATTGTGCTTTCGCTCAGTTCAAGATGAACGGTTCCGTTCAAAAGTTCGAGCGATGCATGTGCCAGTTCCGCGGTTTTGATTGTATCGCCATAATAAAGTTTTGTTTCGTTGGCAATACGTTCCCAAACAACACGGTCGTCAAATTTTCTTTGGACAATGTTTTCTTTGAACGAGATTTTGCCAATTTCATTTTTGTCGGTGCGAATCGTGTAGCGGTTTAAATCCTGCCAGAAAAGATACAAAAAAAATAATGCGACAGAAAGGCAGAACGTTACGACCACAAAATCACGGATTTGCGACTTGAATTTTGTTCTCTTCTGCATCCAAATTTACCTTTTCAAAATCAGGAGTTTCGATTCCGAGCAATTCACGAAGTTCTTTTAAAGTCTTCGGACCTGCCGGACCAACTGCTTTGTCACAGTCTGGGTCTATCGTAAATTCTTCGTCTTCTGACTTGAAGAATGCCTCCACGTCGAAATTCGGCATGTTTACAACACCGTAAAAATGCTGCTTTCCTTTTCCTTTAACTTCAAATTCAACAGGAATTTTTTCGACGATGATTTCATTCAAAACGTTTTGCGGGCGGATAATAAAATTATTTTCCTTGCACCGAATGTAGTCTTTTTTGAGAATGTCGTATGTGTCTTGCGTAATCAGAATGTCCGTTCCGCACGGCTTGTTAGAGGCTTCCGCACGGCTGGCAAAATTTACGGCATCGCCAATCGACGTGAATTCCATTTTGTCGAACGAACCCATAAAGCCAACGGTCGCACGTCCGGAATTTAAGCCGGCTCCAATCCGAATGTGAGGTTTGTATTTTGCCAGCGGGTCGTTTCTGTGCGCCGCTGTGAATGCTTCTGCATCTTTGTTGTATTTCATAAGCGAGTATCTCATTGCGATGCAACAAGTTATGGCACTAAGAGCATCTTCCTTAACGTATTGTGCGTGAGCTTCTTCTTTTAGAATCTTTGTGACGGAATTCTCTTTTAACTTTTCCCAGTCCAATGTTTCGTTTCTAAGAACGCCCCAGGCCGCCATAATCGCGTCGCCTTCAAATTTGTCTACGATTCCGCCGGTTTTGTTGATGCACGTGACCATTCGGCTCATGTAATCGTTCAAAAATCCGATGATTTCTGCCGCGCTGTGCTCTCCGAAGCGTTTTTTAAATCCGTCAGAAATCGCGGTGAATCCTCGAATGTCGCTGAAGAAAATCGTAATGTCTTTTAGGTGCGGATTAAAGTCGATTTTTTTTGTGATTACGGCTTTTGTAACGCCCTTGTTTGTAAGCCTTGAGACTAGATTCAAAATATCGCGTTCATTTTTTGTGCTTCGTTCAAGGATACCGATTTCGTCCCGGCGTTTGTCTTTTAGTCTGTCAAAAAGCTTTGTGTTGAAGTTTCCCTTGTTTACCTCGTTTACGACTTCGGTGAGTTGCCCAAGCGGGAGGCTCAGGGATTTTGCGAAGAAATAAATGATAAGGATTGCAAGCGCGATTACCGCGAACATTATGTAAATGTTTCGGATTGTGATTCGTTTTATACCTTCGAGGACGATTGCAGTTTTTACCACTGTAATGACTCCGCCGTTTCCGAGACCGAGCCGCCTGAACGCGCCAATGTATTCTTCGTCGGTTTCGTCCTTGTAGTTGATTTGCCCGTTGTTTGATTTGCTTGAAAGCATTTCTTTTACGATTTTTGATTCTGACAAATCTGTTGCGGCGTTCATTTTTTCTATGTCGCTGTGAATCAAAGTGATTCCGTCGTTGTTCACGAGGAACGATTGGTTTATGCTGCCAACCGCATAGTTTTCGCTGATTCCTGCAGTTGAGTACAGGAATGCAACGAACGAGTCGTCGTTTTGGGCTGCTGAGCTTGCCGAAGTAGAAACAGAACCTGCCGGGCAAAAAATTGCGATGAGCGGAACGTTAAAGAACGGGCTTGCGTTCAGCATTTCGAACGAGCCTTTTTTTGCTTTTTCGGCGGTTTCGCTTTCTTGCGACATGTAGGCTAGCACGTTTTCTTTAGGAATTTCGTTTGCCGCAATGAAGGTTTCGTTTGCGAACATAAAAGTTTTGTCGTCTTTGGAAAAAAATATTGCAGCAATTTCTCGGTTTCGCTTAAAGAACATAGATTCGATTTTTTGGATTCCGTTTTCGTTCGAAGATTCCGTTGAAATCAGGTCAAGGAACATGTTCACTGACGAAACGGCATTGTTTATGCGGCTTTCTGTGTCTGCGGTCGTGCGTGCGTTCATTGCGAGATTGTTTTCTTCCGCGTTCGAGCGCATGTCTGAAGTTACGAAGTAAGAGACAACGTAGGTTACGCTTCCAACCGCAAGGGCGAGGAGAAAAGAAATGATGATTACAAGTTTTTCGCCAATCGGGTGCCGGATTTTTGTTTCTAGTTCAATCTGCTTTTTTTCTTTCTTTTCGAACTTTTCGTAAAGGCGTATCGCGTCTTTTTCGATTTTTAGGTTTGCTTTTTCGTCCGAAAGGAATTTTGCTATTTCGTCAGACCTTCGTGGCGCGCTTTTAGGTTCTTCAAGAACAAAATCGTTTCCGCTTAAAAGATTCGTGGATTTGTCCAAGACCGGAGCTGAATCTGTAGCTATTTTTGCAGCTGCGTCCGGGATTTTTTGAGAATGTTCGTTATTTGTGTGTTGTGCATTTTGGATTGGCTTTGTAGGACTTGCAGAAATCTTTTGTGCAGCAGTTTTTTGTTCCGTTTGAACAGGTTTTGCACTGTTTTCAGTTTTATTTTTTTGTCCTTGGAGAGAAACGTAATTTCCGTAGCCTAAGTTTTTATTTTCGTTTTCCAAATTTTCTTCCTATTCATCAATTATCTTGGTGAATCTATATTCATAACCCCTAAGTATATTGTCAATTTTAATTATATTTTCAGTTTTATCAATAAAAATACGTTCGATAATTTCCTTTTTTTTGAGGAGCTGGCGTTCCGTTTTTTGTTCTCCGGCATCTAATTCGCAAAAATCAAATCCGTATTTTGCGTAATGATTTTTTAGATTTTCTGGACTGGCAAAAGCGTTCTGCAAATCCAGAATGATGTATTCGGGTTTTAATTTTTTGGGGAAAAGCGAGCTTTGCACTTCCGCGCTAGTTCCGTCGTAATTTATTGTGCCCATTTCGATTCCAAAATTGTTCAGCAAGACTGCACTTATTTCGTTTTGATTGAGCGTAAGATAAACCGTTGCGGTGAGAGTTTTTCCGCCGTAAGTTCCCTCAAAAAGAAAATAATCATCGATTTCTTCTAAAATTGAATCCGGCGGAAGCACGTCAACTCGGCTGGTGTTCGTAACAAACACTTTGCTCAAGCTGGATTTTTTTGCCTGATTTTTTGGCGTAGAAGCGCACCCAATCAGTTGAAGAGCAAACGTGCCGATGGTAAGCAAAAAGAAAATAAAATGTCGCATAAACTGTTTTCCTCTCAAATTTTAGATGCCGAAATAAATTCGGCATGACGCATTATGGGCAAACAGACTAAAAAAATTGTCGGAACGAGAGCGAAAAAATGGCTTTTGTGAACGTTTGCAAGGTGAGCCGCTTTGCGGCGTTAATAATTTTCTTTACACCTTGCACCGCGTGAACAAAAACATTTTTTTCGTGGTAGTGCAGACAATTTTTTACACCTGTAAGTTTATAATGTGGAATCCCTGATAGATTCGGCATGATGCATTACAGCATTGTGCAAATGTACGCTGCCAGAATTCCTGAGAAAATCGAAAGCCCAAGAACGTGGACAGGAACGAAAGAACTTAAAATTATCGCGCCGAACGAAATTGCGGTCGTGAGGAACGAGAGCGTTATTGCGAATCCTTCGATTTTGTTTCCCTTGTTCTGCCGTTTGTAAATAACGTAGTCCAATCCCAGGCCGAACACGAGAATTACGCCCGTAATGCAGAAGAATTCGATTGGAAGCTCGCAATACAAGAACGTTGTTATGATTACGAGAATGCTGATTAGCGGAATCGTAATGATTTTGAACGTGTCACGACCGTTGTAGTAGAATTTTACTACGATTGTGATTATTGCAAAAGCTATGGCGAACATTATTGCGACCATTTTTGTAAGTCTGTCGAGTCCGCTCGAAACTGCTTTCGGTTTGTTTTCGTAGTGCAAGTTTTCGTCGTCAGATGCAAGGTTTATGTAAACTTCTTCGTCCTGCACAGTTGTCGGTAGAATTATTGAATAATACTTTCCGTCAACCTGACCAATCCAGAGCATTTTTAAAATTGACTGCAACGCTTTTGGAAGTTCCCCGCTTTCTGGCGTAACGAATTTTTCCTGCATCGAGTCAAAGTCTCTCTTAAAATCCTCGCTGATTTTGGAGAGTTCTTCGTTTTCTTCTTTTGAAAGCTCTGCTTCTTCGCCGTCAATGTCTTCTGGATAGAGCATTGATTTTAATTGCGAGTCTGCGAGCGGAATGAGTTCTTTTGCAGCTGCGTAAGATTCTTTTTGGCTTTTGATTGACGGAATGAATCTTGCCGTGCTTATGAACGGGTCTGGCATACGAGGAATGATTTTTTCTTCTTTTTGGAGAACTTCTTCCGCGCTGTCGCCAGAAACGATTAGCCAGCTTCGCGGATTGTATTTTATTACCTCAAAAGCCGTGAGCGAGTCTTCTTTTAGGCGGCCGGTCGGCTTGTAAAGGTTTTGAATGTCGTTCTGGACTCTGAGTTCGTCCCTAAAAATAATCATTGAGCCGATTGTAAAGGTGAATGCCGCCACAATAACGACTTTCCCCCAGAATTTTCGCTTTCGGCGGTGTTCCGGATTTTCGGGAGTGTCCACGCCGTTCTTAAAAATCTTTTCAAGAATCGGAATTTGTCTTTTTTCGTCGCAAGGAACTTTAAAAAGCGGAAAGATTCCCACGGTCGTAAGAAAAGAACTTAAAATTCCTGTGAACGAGAATACCGAAATCTGTTTTAGCATTGTGAACGGTGCGAACGTCAAAAGCAAGTAGCAGATTTCTGTGGAAATGAGCGAGAGAAAAAGTCCGTTCGTAAGGTGCTTTCGGATTTGCTCTCCAGTTTTTAGCTCGGTTGAGCCTTTCCAGTTGATAAAAAAGTGAAGGCTGTAATCAATGCAGGAACCGATTAGCGATGTTCCAAAAATGATTGCGATTAAGTGAATATTTCCGAAAAAAGTGTGCGTTACCAAAAAAGCCGCTCCGCACGAAACCAAAAGTGCGATTAACGACGCAACGAGCGGCAGCATGCTTCTAAAAACGACTAAAAGCATTACGATGATGATTGTAATTGTGACCGCAGAAATTATAGACACTTCTTTTATTGCTTTGCTTGAGCCGCTGTAGCTGTGAAAAGGCGTTCCGTAGAATGCAAAGTGCGTTCCGTCTGTTTCGAGGGCGTAGCACACGTCGTAAATTTCTGGAATCACATTTATGTCGCTTGCGAGTTTTGCGCCTTCGGCGGTAAGCTCTGCGCGAATCATAACGTACCACTTGCCATTGTATTCGCCGGCCATAACATTGTCTTTTGCCGAGAGAGCTGTGCCGGAGTCAGAAAATGCGGAGAGATAATTTTTTAGATTTTCATCATCGAGCATGAACGGGTCTTTTTCCGGGTCGTTTTCTGCAATCGAAAGTCCGTAAGCCTTCATTTTCGCGTTTTGTGCAAATTCTTTAGGATTCGAGAGAATTTTTTCGCGGGAAGCCGGGCTTAAAAGATTCGTCCGCCATTTGCCAATAAAGTCCTGAACTTCGGAAATACTTTGCGCGTCCGTGTAGAGAGTTATGCTCTTGAATTTTGGGTTGTCTTTTAAGCTGTCGTATGCGTTTATGGCAGCCTTTTCGGCTTTTTCAAAATTTTCGTTTCCCGCGAGAATAAAAATACTGTTCCCCGTGACTTTTCCGATTGAGTCTTCGGCGATTTTTACGGCTTTGCTTGAGTGAGTTGACGGCATTAAAGTCGTGTAATCGCCGTCGAAGGTAAATCCGCCGTAAAACTTTAGAGTCACGAGAAATGCGATTAAAATTGCTGCATGAAAAATAACCCAAAGAATTGTAAAAAGATTATTTCGCGAAAAGATTTTTTTCATCGATTGAGAGTTCCTGTTTGTAAGTCTGATTTGAAAGTGTGTATGTTGTGCTGGTCGTCTCGTTTTGAATCACTTCCAAAAAATCAAGACTTGTTTCTTTTGAGCTCACTTTTCCCGAAAGCGTGATTTCTTTTAAAGATTGTGCGATTGTTTTGTCTTTCGGATTCAAAATCATTTTCCAGCTCGCTGCGTCTGACGAGAACGATTTGATTGTAAAAACTTTTTCAAGGTCAGATTTGCTTCCAGAGAAAAGAGAAGAAAGCGTTGCCGATGCCGATTTGAACGTTTCGTTTGAAGAGCCGTCAATGACAGTTTTTTTGCCGTCCGGGGCAATTTGAATCATGTATTCTTTCGTGATTATTGTTGAGCTTTTAAAAGGCTTCTGGTTTTGCCAAGCAATTCCGTTTTGTGAAAAAATATATGTTCCAGATGATTTTAGTGGCCGCTTTAAATTCTTTGCCTTCTTTACCTGCACAAAAGTTCCAGTCGTTACTTTATTTGCCGTGAGTGATTTGCAAACTTCGTCTGCCGTAGTCTGTGCAAAAATAAAAGAGAATGTTGAGAGAAAAATAAATAAAATTGTAAAAAGCTTTTTCATAGAATAAAACATTACCATATACTTTTGGATTTTTCTATGAAATGTTAAGATATTGGAAGTAAAATATTTTTAAAGTTACCTCAAAAAACTGAATCTTACTGAATCTTTTTGAGGTTTCCTTATCTTATGGGTCAAGGACGCTATATTTATGGAAGAAATTAAGAATTGTGAAGGAATCCCGTTGCCTGTTTTTACGACCGGAATCGTAACTTATTCTTACGAGGCTGATGGTGCCGTGCCTTATGGCAGCGTGTGGCATTTAAAGATTTCTGTGAGCAATATAAACGGAAAGATGGCTCAGCTGCCGCTTCCGGGGCAGTTTTATCTTTTGCGTTCAGTTAAATCTGGAACTTTGCTCGGTCGCCCTATAAGCGTTTATGCGTCCGTTGAAGGTTCCGTTACGGATCCTGTGCGCGTTGAATTCTTGATTTTGAGAAAAGGAAGCGGAACCGAGGAATTGGCTCACCTTAAAAACGGGGACGAAATTCAGCTTTTAGGTCCGCTCGGAAACTGTTTTGTTCCGCCGGACGAAAATGCAAAAGTTGCGATTGTTGGCGGCGGAATTGGCGTTGCGCCTGTGGCAGGATTCGCTTCGACCCTAAAAGAAAAATCCTATGATTTTTATGCGGCTTTTAAGAGCGGAAGTTACGGCTTAAAGCACGTAAAGCCGAACAAACTCGTTGTGACTACTGACGACGGTTCAGTGGGCATAAAAGGAATGATTACTGCCGCAATCGACGAGCATTCCGTAAAAAAATATGATGTGGTTTATGCTTGCGGACCTATGCCGATGCTAGCTTACATTCAAAAAATTTGTCTTGCCGCCGGAGTTAAATGCTGGCTCAGCATGGAAAAGCGCATGGCCTGCGGTCTTGGCGCATGTCTCGGCTGCACGATAAAAACTAGCGAAGGAAACAAACGCTGCTGCAAGGACGGTCCTGTATTCGACGGAAAAATTCTTGATTTTACGCCTCCGTCTGTAATGCCGATTCGAAATGCAGGATTGGCTGACGAACCAGATTTGAGTGTGGACATAAAAGGCGTGCATTTTGAGAATCCTGTTATTGCGGCGAGCGGAACTTTTGGCTACGGAAGTGAATATTCCACTGTCTTTAACGTTAACGAGCTTGGCGGAATCTGTTCGAAAGGTCTTACCCTCGAAGTTAAGCCTGGCAATGGCGGGGTGCGCCTTGTGGAAACACCGTCTGGACTCATCAATTCAATCGGGCTTGAAAATCCTGGAATCGAACATTTTATTCGGCACGAATTGCCTTCAATGATGGCTCTTTCGCCGGTTGCAATCGCAAATCTTTCTGGAAGTTCTCTGGACGGTTACGTTAAGGGCGCGGAACTGCTCGACAAGACTGAAGTGCCGTTAATCGAACTTAATATTTCTTGCCCGAACGTTAAGGCTGGCGGAATGGCGTTCGGAATGCAGGCAGAGGCGGCTTCGACCGTTGTTAGTGCGGTTCGCGAGGCTACAAAAAAGCCTCTCATGGTAAAGCTGAGCCCGAATGCTCCAGATTTAATCGGTGTTGCAATGGCCGTTCGCGAGGCCGGTGCCGATGCGTTGAGCCTTGTGAACACTTTTCAGGCAACTTCGATAGACATTGAAACTGGACGGCCGATTTTTGACAATATTCGTGCGGGATTCTCCGGTCCGGCCGTAAAGCCGATTGCGCTTCGCATGGTTTATGACGTTGTTCAGGCGATGAACAAACTTCCTCCGTGCGACAGAATTCCTGTAGTGGGGCTTGGCGGAATTTCTTGCTGGCAGGATGCTGTCGAGTTTATTATGGCTGGAGCCGCCGCAATTGAAGTTGGAACGGCCACGTTCAGTAATCCTTTTGCAATGACCGAGATTATCGACGGGCTTAGAAAATATATGATTCGAAAAGGCTTCAAATCCCTCAATGATTTTAGGGGCTGTGCTCAATAATCAAAAATGAAGCCAAAAATCATATTTTTTCTTCTATTGAATATCTTAGCGTGTTCTCTTTTTCCTTTTTTTTCGTTTGCTGACGAATATTCAAAACCAAAAAAAATTTGGGAATATGAGAATGCGCTAAAAAAAATCGAATGGTACTCGTGGAAGCAAAAAGTCGTGGAAAAGAAAGAAGAAAAAATTCTTTACTGCGACAGGTTTGATTTTTACGGCTACGAAAAATTCGGCTTTTTCCGCTGCGAAGGCTGCCTTATTTTGTATTCCGAAAAAAATCCCCTTTCCGACAAATCTGCGGACTCGTTAATCGGAAGTTATGTTTCTGAATGCATGACAATTGATGATGTGGCCTGGAACGAGCTTAAAGGCAAGGTGAGCGGAAGGGGCGATTTTTCTGGAACGTGGCTCTGCGACCACGGCGAAGCTGTGAACGGCTTGCGTTTGATTTCGAATCATCTTTTTTATCCGTCAAGAACTCCTCCAGAAACTTGAAAAATTTGCGTGTTGTTTTTCCTTTCGCTCTATTCTAAAATGACAAAAATCGATAAAATGTCATGGAAAAATTAGGGTGGCTTTGTGCTGATGAATTTTACGCTGCCCTTGAGGTGAAAGATGAACAGGCTCATAGCTCTTTGTGCGGTTGGTGCAGAAAAGATTCTTGGAAATGAACTTAAACTTTTGGGATACAAATTGGCTGGAAATGCACCGGGAAGAGTTTTTTTTGACGGTGATGACGATTCTCTTTTTCGTGCGAATCTTTGTTTGAGAACGGCAGACCGCGTTTATTTGGAAATGGCTCGCTATCATGCGGAAGATTTTGATCAGCTTTTTGATGGCGTTTATTCTGTAAATTGGCAAGATTTCTTAAAAAAGGATTCTAGGGTTGTCGTAGACAAGGTGCGCACTTACAAATCTGTTTTGAATTCGGAGCACGCGATTCAGGGAATCATCTTAAAGGCGATTTACAAAAAACTCGGTGATGTTTGGAACATGCTCACTTTGCCGGAAAGTGGCGAAGAAAGTGATGTGCGGGTGTTTATCAGCGAGGATGAAGTGCAGGTTTGTCTGGATTTGAGCGGACTTCCTCTCCACAAGCGCGGCTATCGCACCAACGGCGGAGTCGCACCTTTGCGCGAGACAACGGCTTCCGTAATGTTGCAGCTCATGCTCTGGCGACGAAAAACGCCGCTTCACGACCCGTTCTGCGGTTCGGGCACTTTGCCAATCGAAGCATGCCTTTACGCGCACAATGTTGCGCCGGGGTTTGGTCGTCGATTCGCTTTGGAAAATCTTCCGATTTTTAACGCGGACAGGGCCAGGGAAATCCGCTTTGCAGAGGCAGAGAAAATCAGGACGGACGTTGAATGCCGAATCACGGGCACGGACATTGACCCAGGCGCAATCGAGCGTGCAAGAATGAATGCGGAGCACGCCTGCGTAATGGCTGGTCGCGCTCTTCAAATGATTGGAAGCGATGCACGAATTCCTCGCCCAGAATTTGACGTTGCGGATTTTAAGGATTTGCACGCACCGTTTGAAAGAGGTCTTTTAATCTGCAATCCTCCGTATGGTGAGAGACTTGGCGAAGAGGCTGACGCTCAGGCTTTGTACCGGGACATGCAGTGTTTCTTTGAGGACTTTAAAGGCTGGGAACTTGGCGTAATCACGGCGAACAAAAAATTTCAGGAGTGCATAAAACACTACGCAACGACTTTAAAAGACTTAAAAGCTGGAAATTTGGACACGACGTTCTACATGTACAACGGAACCGAAAAAGAAAAGAATTTTTCTAACGCCAAAAAGCCTTACGAAAAGCGTTACTGGGGAAGCAAGAGCGAAAGAAGACGCAACGAGAGTCGTGAGAAAAATTCCCGCGGTGGTTATGGAAAATCGGAGAGATTCTAATGGCAATAATCGTTGAGCACGACAAGCGAAAGCAAGAAATCCTCGAAAAATCTCTGGATTTGTTTTGCCGCGAAGGATACGACGATGTTACGTTCCAGAAGATTGCCGATGCATGCGGCGTTACGCGCACCACGTTGTATATTTACTTTAAGAACAAGCGTGAAGTCTTCGTTTGGAGCATCAAGCTTTTGACGCAAAGAATCGAAAAAAAACTGATTGAAATAATCAAAGACACTTCGATAAATCCCGTTGACTGTCTAAAAACCGTTCTTTGCTGGATTGTTGATGCTTGTGGCGAACATCGTCAGCTTTTTAACGTTCTTTTGCCTTATCTTATTTCGCTTCAAAAAAGCGGAATTGATTCTGGAGTGCGCGTGCGAAGGCGAGTAATCAGAATAAAGCATCTTTTGAGCACGATGATTATTCAGGGGCAGGAGGCGAACCTCATAAAGAGGATTCCTGTAAAAGACATTAATGACCTTTTGTACGGTCTTATTGAGACTGCGATTTTTAGGATTGCGGTTTTGAATCAGTCCGACGTTTCCGACGTAAAAAAATTAATGTGCATGACAGTGGATAGTCTTCTGATTCAGAAGTAGGAAAGTTCACAGGCGGCGTTTGCCGCCGTTGTGGGCTAGTCCTGCACAACCTCGGTAACTTCCGGGCAAGCGTCTTTTAAGTATCGTTCAACACCCATCTTTAAAGTCATAAGCGCCATCGGGCAACTTCCGCAAGCTCCAACAAGTCGCAAGTGAACGCGGTTCTGCTCGTCAATCGAAATGAATTCCATATCCCCGCCATCAGCCTGCAACTGCGGTCGGAACATATCCAAAGCTGCCTTTACCTTAGTTTCAAAAGTTTCATCTGCCATAATTTAACTCCTTTTTTTAACCTTACTCTACTTTTATATAATAGCAGGTAAACAAAGAAAATTTAAGATTAAGTAAAAAGCTGCTCATGCGGTTTGCTCATACGATTTTTGTCTCTGCAAGTCTCCTGAAGTGACTTTTCAGTTTTGCTTGCAAAACTGATAGGAACGACAAAAACGGATTGTGGTACTACGCAAGCAAAATTCTGTCGTTCCATATTCTATACTACATTCCGCAATCTGTTGTAGAATAATTTTATGGCTAATGACTTTGTACCTGTCTGCAAACAGGATTTAATTGACCGCGGAATTGATGAAGTTGATTTTGTTTTTGTGAGCGGTGATGCTTATGTTGACCACGCTTCGTTTGGAGCTGCTCTTTTGTGCCGCCTTTTGGAGGCAAACGGATATACAGTTGCACTTCTTCCGCAACCAGATTGGAAGAATATAGAAGTTTTTAAAACCTTCGGTCGGCCAAAACTTGGCTTTTTGGTGAGCGGCGGGGCGATGGACTCGATGGTTAGTAACTACACTGCCAACAACAAGCCGCGTTCTGAGGACGTTTATGCCCACGGCGGAGTTGCTGGGCACCGGCCAGACCGGGCCGTAATGACCTACTGCGCTGCGATTCGGCAGGCTTATAAGGGCGTTAACATTATGATTGGCGGAATCGAGGCGAGCCTTAGACGCACTTCCCACTACGATTATTGGTCGAACACCGTGCGACGCTCGATTCTTTTGGACTCAAAAGCTGACATTTTGATGTACGGAATGGGCGAACATTCGATTCTTGAGATTGCAAAGCAATTAAAACTCGGAATTCCTGCAAAGCAGATTCGTGGTGTGCGCGGAACCGTTTGGTACACGAGCCATGAAGATGAATTGCCAGAAAATTCAATTAGACTTCCGTCTTTTGCCGAAATCTCAAAAAACACTCCGGAAAGCAAAGCTCTTTTTGCAAAATCATATTTGATTCAGGAGCAGAATACCGACGCCCTTAACGGAAAAATCCTTGTGGAACCAGTGGACTCAAGATTCATCGTTCAGGAGCCTGCGGCTTTGCCTTTAACGACTGCGGAATTTGATGCGGTTTACGAGCTTGGTTTTAAACGAAGATGGCACCCGATGTACGACAAGCCTGCCGAGAACGGAAAAACTGGCGTTCCTGCAATCAGCGAGGTTCAGTTCAGTCTTACTAGCTGCCGTGGATGTTTTGGAGCTTGCTCATTCTGCGCCATAACTTTTCACGAAGGAAGGCGAATTCAGGCGCGAAGCCACGAGAGCCTTATCCGCGAGGCAGAGCAGATTATAAAAGACCCGAATTTTAAGGGCTACATCCACGACGTTGGCGGACCGAGCGCGAATTTTAGGCACGATGCCTGCATCTATCAGGAAAAACGCGGGGCCTGCCAGAACAAGGATTGCATGGGAACGAATCCGTGCAAGAACGTGCGGGTTGACCATTCGGAATACGTGGAACTTTTACGAAAACTACGGAGTCTTCCGGGCGTAAAAAAAGTTTTTATCCGTTCTGGAATCCGTTTTGATTATTTGATGATGGACAAGGATAAGACTTTCTTTAAGGAATTGATTGAGCATCACATTTCGGGGCAGTTAAAAGTGGCTCCTGAGCACGTGAACAACAATGTTCTTCGCCTTATGCGAAAATCAACGCACGAAGTTTACGAAAAATTTGCCGCTGAATACGCTCGGCTCAACAAGGAAGCCGGAAAGAAACAGTATCTTGTGCCGTATTACATTTGCGCTCATCCGGGGGCTGGCTTAAAAGAGGCGATTGAAGTTGCGCTGTATCTCAAAAAAACAGGATTTGTGCCGGATCAGGTTCAGGATTTTTATCCGACTCCGGGAAGTCTTTCTACCTGCATGTATTACACAGGCTTAAATCCGCACAAAACGAACGAAGACGGTTCTTACGAGGAAGTGTACGTTGCCCGCGGTGCGCATGAGCGACGTTTGCAGCGCGCGTTGTTGCAGTTTAACCGACGCGAGAACCGTGCCCTGGTAAAAGAAGCCCTTCAAAAAGCTGGCAGAGCAGACTTGATAAAAGTGCTGTGCTAGTTCAGAATCTGTGGACTTGGCAGGGCTGACTAAAAACTGTTGCTATGCTGAATTTATTTCAGCATTTGGATTCGAGATTCCGAAAACTGTTCGGAATGATACTTTTGAAACAGATTCGAAAATCTGCGAGGTATAATGTCTTTAAATTTTAACGAAATTGATTGCGTACTTAATGAGCTGAATCTTCCCGGAATGTTTGTGCAGGAAATTGTGCAGCCGGGCTACGATTCTATTGCGATTTACACATACAGACCGGGCGAGCCAAAAACGGTTTACATTTCGCTTGCCGCCGGTGCGTGCCGAATTAACGAGACTCGGCGTAAAGTTACCAAAAACGAAAAACCGCTCCGCTTTAACGAGCTTCTCCGTTCAAAAATCAAAGGCGCGAGAATCCTTTCCTGCGAGCAGATTCGAAACGAGCGAATCATAAAAATCACTCTGGAAAAGGCCGGTGCGATTTACGTTATGCCGAAGGCCCAGGAGCATTTTGCAAAAAAATCAAAGCAAGATGATGAATCTGCGGAAGACGAAATTTTTAATCTTTATATCCGCCTGTGGTCGAACGCTGGAAATATCTTCCTTTGCGACAAAGACGACGTGATTCTTGATTCATTCTACCGACGACCCGCCAAAAACGAGATGAAAGGCGAAAAATTCGTTTTGCCGGAGCCAAAAGAATCTTCCCAGACCCGCGAGTTTCCTGTGCGTGAATTTTTGGAAGTTCAGGAATCTCATCCCGACAAAAAACTTAGCTTTAACGAAAAAGTCGATTTGTTCTATTCAGAAAATGCGGAATCTTCCTCGCTTGAATCTCTTTTGGAGCAGGCCGAAAAATGGTACAACTCGCACCGAAGCCGTCAGGCTCTCGCTTTGGAAAAACTCAAAGAAAAAAAGACAGCTTTTTTGAATGCAGGAAGCTTAAAGCATCTTGGAGATTTGATTTTGGCTTACGGTTACGCAATTACGAGCGAGGCGAATTTTATTGAGGCCGAGGATTGGGAAAACAACAACGAGATTGTAAAAATCAAAGTTGACCCAAAAAAATCAGCCCAGGAAAATGCTTCAGATTATTACGAGAAATACAAAAAGTCAGTGAGCGGGCTTGAAAATCTTGACCACGACATTGAGATGGCCGAAGAGTCAATAAAAAAACTTGATGATGAATATGCGAAAATGATTTCGGAGAAAAATCCGATAAAATTGGAACAGGTTCTCCGAAAGACTCAAAAGCCTAAGCAGCAGGAAAAAAAGTCTCATCCGGGGCTTGATTATTTGGTTTCTGGCTGGCAGATTATCGTTGGCCGTGACGCGGACGAGAACGACGACCTTTTGCGCCATTACGTTAAGGGGGCGGACATGTGGCTCCACGTGCGCGACTTTCACGGCGGTTACGTGTTCATAAAAAATCGTCCGGGAAAGACTGTTCCGCTTGAAATCCTTTTGTACGCCGGAAATCTTGCCGTTTATTATTCAAAGGCACGCAAAAACGGCAAAGCGGATTTGTATTACACGCAGGTAAAACACCTTCGCCGCGCCAAAAACGGTCCGAAAGGTTTGGTTCTCCCGACGAACGAAAAGAACCTTTTTATAAAACTCGACGAACAGAAACTCAGGGAACTGGAAAGGTTTCAGAATAATTCTTAGCGAGGAGTTGAAAATACGCTTCGGCTCCGCTCACCAACCACGGCTGCTGAGCGTTTGTTACTTTATTTTTCGCAGGTCTCATTTTATACTAAACTGCTGGGGACTTTTACGAGGAGGTGATTTATGTATGAAGTTGCTGAACGAACGCAGGTTATGGAACTTATTCAGACATTGCCAGATGAGCAAATCCATTATGTGCTGAACATAATACAGGCATTGCCAAAAAACGAAGTGGAAAAGCCTCGTTGCACATTGCGTGGACGTTTTTCCAAATATGCAAATCCTGCACTTCGCGAAAAAGAAAATGAAGCATGGGGGCTTGCAGTTGAGGAAAAATATGGTTTATGCTGACGCAAATATCATTGTGCGCTATGTGATTGGTGATGATGCAGTTATGGCAGAAAAAGCTGAAAAGGCTGTTAATTCATACAATCTTTTTGTTTTGCCTGAAGTTTTTGCGGAAGTTGTTTATGTGCTTACAAAAGTTTACGCCATCGATCGTGGTGATGTTGCTGTAGCCATGCAGGAACTGCTTCAATTTGTTTCTACAACAGTGCCAGCCGTTATGAAAAAAGCTTTCGAATATTATGTTGAAACTAAACTCGATTTTGTGGATTGTATTCTTGCCTCGTATCGCTTTGTAGAAGATAAAGAGATATTTTCATTTGATAAAAAATTGAATAATTTTATCGCCCGCAAAAAAATCGGTGATTGAGCTTGCGCTTCGGCTCCGCTTACCGACCACGGCTGCTGAGCGAAGTCGAAGTGACAATCACACTATGTGCAGTACTTTCGGCTCCGCTCAACCACCGCGCTTTTTTGCGCTGAAAGTTGATACACTGTATTCTAAAACAAAAATTTATCTTTTCATCTTGTTATTTGTTCTCTTTAGACTTTAAGGGTGGTTTTAGATTTTTTTTAAATCGGGTAAGATACGAAATGGAGAACAAAAATGAAAATAGCAGAAAAATTGAAGAACAAAAAGGTTACGCTTTCGTTGGAAATCTTTCCGCCGAAAAAACAGGATGCTTTTGAGTCGGTAAAAAATACGGCGATTGAGCTTACTTCCCTAAAGCCTGATTTTATTTCGATAACTTACGGTGCGGGCGGTTCAACTCAGTCGAACACTTCTGACCTCGCGCAAATAATCGAAAATTCTGGCACTACAGCTCTGGCTCATTTAACGTGCGTTCGGGCGAATTTGGAGCAGCTAAAGTCTGCAATAAAATCTTTCAAAGACAAAGGCATCCAGAATATCCTTGCATTGCGGGGCGATTTTCCTAAAGACGCTAAAGAGGGCGAAAATATTTTTCCGAGCGGCATGAACCACGCAGATGCCCTTGTGCGAATTTTGAAGGACGAAGGATTTTGCGTTGGCGGAGCCTGCTACCCAGAAAGTCACCCGGAAAGCGTTAACCGCGACAACGACATTGAGCTTTTAAAACGAAAAGTTGACGCTGGCGTTGATTTTTTGACGACGCAGATGTTCTTCGACAACGACATGCTTTATTCATTTTTGTATCGCTGCCAGTCGGCCGGAATCCACGTGCCAGTGCTTGCGGGAATCATGCCTATTACCAACGCGAATCAGGTTGCCCGCATGGTCGATTTGTCGAATGCCTACATTCCGCGAAAGTTGCTCGCAATCTGCGACAGATTCAAAACGTCTCCAGAAGCCATGTATCAGGCTGGAATAGCTTATGCGACCGACCAGATTATCGATTTGATTTCGAACGGTATCCGCGGAATCCACATTTACACGATGAACAAGCCAGAAATCGCAAAGGCAATAATTCGGAATGTTGATTCAATTATCGCTGCGACGAACGGCGAGTAGGCTTGCGGTTCGACTCCGCTCCCTGAATGCGGTTACAGAGCGAAGTCGAAGCAAAAAAAAGGATTCATTATGCAAAAAAAATTATTTAAAGATTTTCTAAAAGAGCGTGTTCAGGACGAAAAACCGATTTTTTTTGACGGCGGAATGGGCACGATGATTCAGGCGACTGGAATCGAGGATTATGACATTCCGGAAGACTTGTCCATCACTCACCCTGAGATAATAAAATCTATCCACCGGCAGTATCTCGATGCCGGCGCGAATGTTATTACTGCGAACACTTTCGGAATAAATCCGCTAAAACTCGAAAATGCCAAATATTCTATGGAAGAATATATCAAGGCAGAAATGAAGATTCTCCTTGAATCAATCGAAGAGTGCGAGGCGGACGGAAACACTGAGCCTCATTATGCGGCGTGGGATTCTGGTCAAATCGGGCGGCTTTTGGAACCGATGGGCGACCTTTCGTTTGACGAGGCTTACGACGCTTACAAACTTGCGGCGACTACGGCTGAAAAATACGGAGCGGAGCTTGCAATCCTGGAAACGATGAGCGACCTGCACGAAATGAAGGCGGCGATTCTTGCGGTAAAAGAAAATACTTCGCTTGCGATTGTTGCCACACCGACTTTTCAGGAAAACCTTCGAACGCTCACCGGTGCGGATGTTCTTACCTGCGTAACGTATCTTGAGGCGTTGCGCGTTGACGTTCTTGGATTCAATTGCGGCGGTAGCCTTAAAGATGACGCGGAGCTTGCCCGCCAGTTCTGTGCTTATTCTCACACGCCAGTTCTCGTGCAGCCGAATGCAGGAATTCCGACGGTTATTAATGGCAAGGCGGTGTTTTTGGTTGGTGCGGAAAAATTCGCCGAAGCGCAAAAACAAAACTGGCTTGAAGGCGTAAGTCTTCTTGGCGGCTGCTGCGGAACGACTCCTGAGCACATCGGAGCGATGAAGAATCTCGTTCTTGCTTCTTCCAGAGATGAATCGGTTGGGAATGCAGAATTTGATTCGGCATCCGTTAAAAATATCAAAAAGCAATTTTTTAATTCAACTTTTGTCTGCTCTTACAACTCCACCGTGCAGATTGGCGGCAAGGCTGGCCCGCAGATTGTTGGCGAGAGAATCAACCCGACCGGCAAAAAAAAGGTCAAGGCGGCTTTGCAGGCACACGACATGAATTTTGTGCTCGAAGAGGCCGAAAGCCAGATTAATGCGGGCGCGCAGATTCTTGACGTGAATGTGGGACTTCCTGGAATTGACGAGGCTCAGACGATGGTTGACGCGCTCACTACGATTCAGTCGGCCTTCAACGTGCCGTTGCAGCTTGATTCGAGCGAGGCTCCCGTACTTGAAAAAGGGCTTCGCTATTACAACGGAAAGGCTCTCATCAACTCGGTGAACGGACGACAGGATGTTATGGACAAAGTTCTTCCGCTCGTAAAGCATTATGGCGGTTCTGTGGTGGCTCTCTGCATTGATGAGAATGGTATTGCCCCGACTGCCGAGGGACGATGCGAGGTTGCGAGAAAGATTATTCGCGAAGCTGCAAAATACGATATTCCTGTGCGCGATATTGTAATCGACACGCTCACGCTCACGGTTTCTTCTCAGCAAAAAGAAGCTCTTGAAACTTGCCGTGCGATTTCTATTCTTAAAGATGAATACGGAAAGGACGGCCTTCAGTTCATACTTGGCGTTTCAAACATAAGTTTTGGCCTTCCCCGACGAGATATTGTGAACTCGCGCTTTTTTGCGATGGCTTTGTATTCTGGCTTGTCTGCCTGCATCATAAATCCGCTCAGCGAGCCGATGATGGAAACTTACTACGGCTATCGCGCGCTTGCCGGCTACGACGAAAACTGCCTTTCGTATATCGAAAAATACAACGGAACGTCTGCCCCGGTTTACGGAGTGTCTGCCGAGGCGGCAAAGTCGGCTTTGCAGTCGGCTCCAAAAAAAGAAGCTGTAACTCTGTCGAACACGGTAAAAACTCTTCCAGAAGATTTGACCGATGAAGAACACAATTTGATAGAAACAATTTGCAAAGGATTCAAAGATTCTTCGCCTGCCGATACAAAAAAACTTTTGGACGCAGGAAAGCAGCCCGTGGATATTATTGACCGATGCATTGTTCCTGCTTTGGATTTGGTGGGCAAGGATTTTGAGGTCGGAAAAAAATTCTTGCCGCAGCTTTTGCTCAGTGCGGACACGGTTTCGGCTTCTTTTGCGGTAATCAAGGCGCACATGGAAGTGACTGGCGTTAAGCAGGAAGAGAAGGGCAAAATCGTAATTGCCACCGTTTTTGGAGATATTCACGACATTGGAAAGAACATTGTAAAGGCAATGCTTGAAAATTACGGTTACACTGTCCTTGACCTTGGAAAGAACGTTCCTTACGAAACCGTGGTGAACACCGTTCTTGAAAACGACATTCAGCTTGTCGGGCTTTCGGCTCTTATGACGACTACCGTTGGCAACATGGAAACGACTATAAAAATGCTTCGGGAAGCTCTTTCTAAAGCCGGAAAGTCCACAAAAATCATGGCGGGTGGTGCCGTGCTCACTGCGGATTACGCCACACAAATTGGCGCGGACTACTACGCAAAAGATGCCATGAGCAGCGTTGCAATCGCCAAAGAAGTTTTTGGAAACTAGATTTTTCTGACACAGATGCACACGGATTCACACAGATAGGACACAGATTTTTTGTTTTATCTGTGTCTCATCGCTGTGTCGTCTGTGCCTACTTTGCGTCTTCAACGTAAGAGGTGCTTTCGTCTTGGTTTGCATTTTTCTCTCGAAGTTCTTTTTGGTAGTCAACTTTTTCGGCGTAGCGGATTTCTGATTTTATTTGGTCGAGCGAATAGAATGCCCGTGAGTCACCGGTTTTGTTCACGAGTTGCTGCATCAATGCCTGTGCATCGTATAATTTGTTCTGCACAAAAAGCATCTGAGCTTCGTTGTACCCCGCTTCGAATAATCCTGTAGTGTCGTAAATTTCTTTATAAATGGCGTATGCGTCATCAAACTCACCGACTTTTGCAAATTGGTTTGCCATTTCCATTTGGTCGTTGTTTTTTGCTTTTAAGAGTTTGAATTGTTTTGTTACGGTGTAAGGCTTTAATTCCCGCATGATTTGTAAAATCAGACTGTCCAAATCTGACTTGATTAATTCAAACTCGTTCGGAAGGTCTTTTCGCCTGCTTTTTGAGCTGGAAATCCTATGGATTTGTTTTGAGCGCGTTGCGATTATGCTGTTATCGCTTGCGGAAATGACTGAGTAAGAAATCGTGGCATCGACTTTTTTGGTGTAGCTCCATTTTATTTCCGTAGTGATTTTTCCAGCGGAGTCTTTTTTCTGAATTTTTGTTTTTTCTTCATCAATTTTGACTTTTAAGCTTTCGATTCTTCCTGAAAGATACACGTCCGTTGGAATTTTGTTACCGTTGTTGATTGCCGCCAAAATCGCATCTGCATGGATTAGCGTAAAATAATTTGATTCCGAGAGTTTGCTTGTGAGTTGCCTCGTAAGATATGAAGAGATTTCGTTCTGAACTTCTTCGATTGGCGACGGTCTGAACAAGTCGGTTATAAAAACAGCGATTGTTTCAATCCTGCCACCGTGGCTTATGTGATAGTCTCTGTAAGAAACTTTGTCCGAAGTCTGGAACTGAAGTACGGCGATTTTGTTAGCTCCACGTAAGTCTAGCTCCGCAGGTCTCTCGAACGTTGCGGTGATTTTTGTTGCGCAGCCTGCCAAAATGAAAAGTGAAAAAATGATTGAAAAAATGACTTTTTTGTTTGACTTATTTTTATGCTTCATAGAAATAATTATAAATGCACATTGCGAAAATTCAATGTGACAAATCATATTCCTGTACTTAGTTATGGAATTCGCAAATGTATTGTCGTGCTGAAGTTTTCAGCATCTAGATTCGGAGATTCCGAAACAAGTTCGGAATGACACTGTGCAATGAACTTTTTGGAGTGCACCGGAAACTAACCTCGCATATCGTGGCCCTGCTTGCCGCCACGATATGCGAAGCACTTATATAACGGGGACCGCAAAACCCAAACTTCTATCTCAAATCTAAACTGTGTGCGGTCCCTTTCATTGTTCGTAGCAACGTATGCACGGAGACTGGCTTCATTACGTAATCGTTTATGATGTGACTTTGCCTTGCTTCGGCAAGTTCGCGGTCAATCATGTCGGCCATGATGATTTTTATGGTTGGTTCATGCTGATGAATCGACATACAGAAATCAATGGCACTGTCTCCGTTTATGTAGGCTTCAAGGGCTATAACGTCAAATCTTTTTGTTGAAAGTTCCTTTCGTGCAGCTTCAAAATTTGTTGCGCATGTTAAGGCGACTGGTAATTTTTTAAAATTCTTTTCGAGCTGATTCAAAACTTTTCTGTTGTCATCAACAATAAGAAGAGAAATCTTTTTTTCCTGCTCTTTTAGCGAAGTCGAAAAATCATTTGAAATGTTCTGATGATTTTCGTCACTTACAATCGGAAAATACAAATGGAAGACAGTTCCGCTTCCCAAGACACTGTGCGCGTAGATGTATCCGCGGTGTGCCGTTACAATCTGCTCGGTTACGGAAAGGCCAAGCCCGGTTCCTTGACCGCTTTTTTTGGTCGTAAAAAACGGTTCGAACATCTGCTTCATAACGGCTTTGCTCATTCCGCAACCGTCATCGATTATGTCGATTCGAAGATAATAGTTCCAGCTTTCTTCGTTCCGCTCCATGTCCGAAATTTCAAGAAGCTCCGTTTTTCCGACCTTTGCGGCAACGACTTGCAAGTGTCCGTTTGCATGCCCGATTGCGTGGACGGCATTCATGCAGATGTTAAGGATTGCCTGATTGAGCTGCGTCGTGTTTCCGAGAATGCACTCGTCATCAAGATTTACCGAGTCTATGAGCTGAATGTTTTCCGGGCAGATTGTCTTTACCATTTTGAGCGCTTTTAAAATCAAATCCTTTGCATTGAGTGTTTTGAACGCGCTTTCGATGTTCTTTCGGCTCATGCCCGCGAGCTGCTGGATTATGTCTTTTGCCTTCAGGGATGCGTCGTAAATCTCGTTCGCGCTGGAATATGCGTCGCTGTCTTCAGAAAGTTCGAGCATCAAAAGCTCGGCGTAGCCCATAATCGGCGTTAAAAGATTGTTGAATTCGTGGGCGATTCCTCCGGTCATCGTTCCGATAATCTGGAGCCTTTGCTGGTGCGCTATGTTCTCTTCGCTTCGGTGCATTTGTTCCAGAACGTCGTTCATCTTCGCAAAATATGCGGCGGTTTCGCTGTGCTTGCGGTTTTGCGCATAGAGATACATCATGTAGCTAATCATGCTGATTACGCCAAAAGTGAACGTTCCAAAAAGCAGGAACATATTCGAAAGACTTTTCGTGATTGTTTCGTCAATCTCGTCTGCCTTGATTACCGCACTTACAACAAGAAAGTCTTCTCCGAGTGGCACTGGGGCATACGCGCTGATTTTTTTTGAGCGGGGAGAGCCTTCTTGCGTCCACCAATAAGATGTGTAAGTTTCAATGCCGGTTTTGCCTTCAAGCTGATTGTCAATCATTTTTTTTAGGCTCCGCATGTCTTTTCCGGGGTAAAGCTCGTTGCGTCCTTCAATTACCTGAATTCCCCACTGTCGTTCTTCCGGGTGCAGCAGGATTATTCCTTTTGAATCCTTGATTACAAAATATCCTTCGTCGCCAAAGTGGAATTTTGCGAGTCGGCCTTCGTAAAAATGTTTTAAATTGATGATTATTGAGGCCGAAAGTCCGTTTTCACGCTGATGGCTCAGCAAAAGCCCCATCCAGTTGCTTTCGAAACGCACGAGATGCAGGACGGTTTTTCCGTCCATTTTGCTGCTTGAGTAAATTCTTGAAATCTTTCCGTTCCAGTTTTCGTTTTCGCCGTAAATAATCGGCTCGCCGTGGGTTTCAATGTAAATTCCCGCCACGAGCGGCTTGTGGGAATCAACGTAGGATTCGCAGATTTCGCGGGTAATTTCGTTTCCTGAGTCGATGATTTGGCAATAGGCTTTTAAATCCGAATTATATTCGAGAAATAGCGCTTCAAGGCTGTCTGCCATGCTTTGCACGGTTTGGAGCATGGCCCCGCTCTGATTGTCAGTTAGCGCGCTTCTGTATCTTTTTGCGATTACAAGTCCAAAATAAACGACCGCGACCATAAAAATTATCATTGCGGTGATTGCGGCAACGAGCGCTCGGTTGAACGGTTTTGCCAGCGGCAGAAATATTTGTTTTAATTTCATATTCAGTTTCATAAACACTTTTGGCTCACTTTCTAAGAAAAAATTTCGGGGCGCGGCAAAGTTTACTCAAAAGTTTTAAGTTTGCTCAGTGCCCAAGTGAAGCGCGAGATTTTCGAAAGAAAACTCGCGGGGCGCGGCGAGCTTCACTCAAAACTTTTAAGTTTGCGTAATGTCCAAGTGAAGCGCGAGATTTTCGAAAGAAAACTCGCGGGGCGCGGCGAACTTCAGTCAAAAGTTTTAAGTTTGCTCAGTGCCCAAGTGAAGCACGAGATTTTCGAAAGAAAAACTCGCGGGGCGCGGCGAACTTCACTCAAAACTTTTAAGTTTGCGCAGTACCCAAGTGAAGCGCGAGATTTTCGAAAGAAAAACTCGCGGGGCGCGGCAAAATTCACCCAAAATTTTTAAGTTGACTCTTGCCGCGCCCTTACATTGACGATTGATTTTAGTGCAATTATAATTGTAGCGATTCCTTTTTACAATGAATATGAGGTTCTGAATGGCTGATAAAGTTCTGATTGTTGATGACGATGATTCAATACGAAAATTATTGCAGAAAGTGATGGACATCAACGGATTGGAATCTGAATGTGTTTCAAGCGGCTCTCAGGCTCTCGAAAAACTAAAAAACAACGCTTACGACATAATTTTGATGGATGTTATGCTCGGCGACATGGAAGGTTTTGAGGTTATAAAGCAGATTCGGGAAGATGGAATCAAAACGCCTGTGATGATTATAAGTGGGCGCAACGAGGATTACGATTCGCTTTACGGACTTTCGATTGGTGCGGATGATTATGTTACAAAGCCTTTCAGACCTGTCGTTCTCGGCGCCAAAGTAAAAGCCCTCTTGCGACGCTGCCATGATTCAGTTGCGGAGCCGCAGACAGATGGCATTCAGCTCGGTCCATTTTCTTATAATCCTGATTCAATGAAATTTTTTAAGAACGGGCAGGAACTCCTTCTTTCGGCGAAGGAATCTGCCTTGTTGCTTCTTTTCTTGCATTGCCCGAACAAAGTCATTTCAAAGGAAGAAATTCACGCTCATGTTTGGGGTGAGTCTTTCGTAATTGACGACAATGCGATTATGGTCTACATAAATCGTTTGCGTGGCAAAATCGAAGAAGACCCAAAAAATCCAGTCTACATCGTTACAGTAAAAGGCTCTGGTTACCGATTCGTGGTGTAAAAAGCCAAACTGCCGTGTTTTGTGAACCTATGCAAGTGTCCCCACCGAAGTGCGAGTTTTTTCCGTAAGGAAAAAATCGCAGGAGACGCACAAAGCGAACTTAAACTCTAAAAGTCAATTTGCAGCGTCTCGCTTTCCTCTTCCCTTGCCAGCATCCTTTCTCCCAAAATTGCTCGCGGCGCGCGAGTAATACAACTGCCCTCACAAAACACGGCCCTCCTTGCCGCTGTGTTTTGTGAACCCGTGCAAGAAATCTCACCAAAGCGCGAGGTTTTTCCGTAAGGAAAAAATCGCGGGAAACGCACGAGTGAATCTAAGTTCTAAAAGTTAACTTATAGCGTTTCCGTAAACGCACGAGTGAATTTTAAGTCTAAAAGTCAACTTATAGCGTTTCCCTTAACAAATTGTAAGGTCGCTCTTACAAAAGAGTAATTTGCCGTTAATTTCCTTTTGAATTGTTCGCTCTTAGAATTAAACACTGTAAGAGAGATTGGCTGGCGCGGGTGTTTTCTGTGAATTTTGTCCGTGCTAGTTGAATAAACAAAAGGAGTTTTTATGACACCAACTTTGCTCGCCTTGCTTGGTTTTGCTACCATTGTAGGCATTATCGTTGTTCTTTTGAAGAACTGGACAGGTCCAATGATTGCATTTATTGCAGTGCCATGTATTACCGCAATCATTTTGCTTTTGACAGGAACAGCCTCTTTGGCTGATATTGGCGCATTCGTTAAGAAAGGTGTTTCGAGCGTACACGGTACAGCAGTTCTGTTTATCTTCTCGGTCACGTTCTTTGGTATTATGACTGACGTTGGAATGTTCGATGTTATCATTAACGCACTTGTTAAACGAGTTGGAAATAATGTTGTAGGCGTTACATTGATGACTTGTATCATCGCTATGATTGGTCACTTGGATGGTGGCGGAGCTTCTACATTCCTCATCACAATCCCGGCTATGTACCCAATCTACAAACGCTTGAGAATCAGACCGCAGACTTTGATGCTTATCTGTGTAACAGCGATGGGTGTTATGAATCTCCTTCCTTGGGGCGGACCTACAATGCGTACTGCTTCAATCCTCAAAATCGATTCAAATGAATTGTGGAAGCAGATTCTTCCTATGCAGTTTGTTGGTATTATCATCGCTTTGTTCACAGCAGTATTCTGGGGAATCGTTGAGAAAAAACGTGGTGCCGGAGAAGGCTCTACACTTCCTTGGGAAGTAGATGATGAAGAAGAAGAGAATGAGACAGCAGCTCAGAAGAACGAACTTGCTCGTCCAAAGCTCTTCTGGTTCAACGTAATTCTTACACTCGCAATCATCCTTGGTTTGGTATTCTTGCCATTGCAGTCATACCACACATTCATGATTGGTTGTGTAATCGCACTTCTCGTAAACTACCCTGGAACAAAAATGCAGAAAAAAATCATCAAATTGCACTGCGACAGCGCATTGATGATGGCTACAACAATCCTTTCTGCAGGTGTATTCTTGGGAATCCTTGAGGGAACTGTAAAAGCTGAGGACAGCGTTCTTCACACAAGTATTATGACACACATGGCTAACCTTGTTACAGCCGGAATTCCAGAATCAATGGGAAGATTCCTTCCACTTATCATTGGTATTCTTTCTGTACCGTTGGCTCTGTTCTTCTCAACAGACTCATACTTCTACGGATTGCTCCCAGTTCTTATTCCAATCGGACAGGCATTCGGCGTAAATCCACTTCACATCGGTATTGCAATGGTTGTTTGCCGAAACTGTGCTACGTTCATCAGCCCTTGTGTTCCTGCAACGTTCCTCGGAACTGGTCTTGCGCACATAGACATCAAGACACACATCAAGCACAGCTTCCTTTGGGTTTGGGGCGTAAGTTTCGTATGTCTCGTAACAGGAATTATTTTGGGAATCGTTAAGTTCTAATTGGGCGAAACGCTAAAAGGGGGCTCGTACCCCTTTTTCTGCTTTATGTCTTTTAGGTACGAAATATATTGAAAATAGATATTGGACCAAGCGTGTTTGCGCGCCTGGTTCATTGAGCGTATTCAGCACACGCTGAGAATAAGGAGTTAGCATGGAGATTAAGAAACCGGCTGTTGCAGGCACACTGGAATCCAGCGACTGTATGGTTACATTGGAACCGGGCGACGGAAAAATTGATTTTTCTTTGGACAGCGTTGTAATCCGCCAGTTCGGAAACAAAATTCGTGAGGTTACCTTTGAGACGCTAAAACGCCTTCATATCGATAACGTAAAAATTGCAGTTGTGGACAAAGGTGCGCTTGACTGCACTATTAAAGCCCGCATTGAGGCAGCCGCATTCCGTTCTGTCGGACAGCTTGATAACCTGCCATGGGGAGGAGAAATCAGATGAGCACACAGAAGAAACCGATTGATAACCCAAATAAAAAACGTCTTCGCCGAACAATGATGTTCTTGAACGCGCAGAAGCCAGGCCTCGTAAAAGACCCGTTCATCTACAAGCCGGACTCAATCATGCTCGACTTGGAAGACGCAGTTGCAGAAAATCAGAAGGACGCTGCAAGATTCTCGCTTTATCACGCTTTAAAGACAATCGACTATCATGGATGCGAGACTGTAGTTCGAATCAACGGGCTCGACAGCCCTTACTGGAAGGAAGATATTCGCTGTGCCGTTGCAGGTGGATGTGATTCAATCCGAATCCCAAAAACTGAAAGCGCGGAGGACGTAAAACTCGTTGAGGCAGAAATCATTCGTGCTGAGCGCGAATTCAACCGCAAAGAGGGAAGCGTTCTTATTATGGCTGCCCTTGAGTCTGCTCTCGGAATCATGCGTGCCCTTGACATTTGCCAGGCATCTGACCGCCTTTTTGGAATCGCTCTTTCTGGCGGAGACTACACGAAGGACTTGCAGACACACATTACAGGTACCGGAATTGAGCTTATGGGTGCCCGCCAGCAGATGATTATCGCTGCCCGCGCTGCCGGAGTTCAGTGTTTCGACACCGTTTACACAGACCTTAACGACATGGAAGGTTTCAAGAAAGACGTTGAGACAATCCATCTCATGGGATTCGACGGAAAATCAATCATCAATCCTCGTCAGATTAACGTGGTTCACGAAATCTTCACACCGACCGAAAAAGACATTATCTTCGCCGAGAAAGTTGTAAAAGAAATCGACGACAAAAAGGCAAAGGGAATCGGTGTATTCACTGTTGACGGAAAGATGATTGACATTGCGTTCTACGACGGAGCAAAGCGCACAATCGCTTTGGCAAAAGCATCTGGCGTTTATAAGGGGGATCTGTAATGGTTAATGCAGTTGGAAGAGATATTCCAGAAGATATTCTTAAAGCTACTGGCAAAGAAGTTTTTCAGGGAACCCACCATTTTGATGGATTTGAATACAAGAAAGACGGTCCAAAGACTCGTTGTGTAATCAACTCAAACGGAAGCAAGCTCGTTCCGACAATCAGGGAAGTGCTTGAGAAGTGCGGAATCAAAGACGGAATGACAATCAGCTTCCATCACCATTTCCGCGAGGGTGATTACGTTGTTAACATGGTAATGGAAGAAATCCACAAGATGGGAATTAAAGACATTACCATTTGCGCAAGTTCTCTCGGAAAGGCTCATGACCCAATCGTTCCTTTCATTGAAGACGGCACGATTACAAACATCAAGTCTTCTGGTGTTCGCGGAAAAATCGGTCAGGCAATCTCGAACGGTAAGCTCAAAGGTCTTGCCGTAATGTACTCTCACGGTGGACGCGTTCGCTCAATCGAGACGGGCGAAACTCACATTGACATTGCTTTTGTTGGCTCACCGAGCTGCGACGAATACGGAAACTGCCGCGGTATTGGCGGAAAGTCAAACTGCGGTGTATTGTCTTACGCGATGGTAGACGGAGACTATGCGGACAAAGTTGTAGCGATTACTGATACTCTCGTTCCGTTCCCGAACTTCCCGGCTCACATTTCAATGACGAAAGTTGACTACGTTGTTGTTGTTGACGAAATCGGAGACCCTGCAAAAATTGCGACTGGTGCTGCAAAGCCTACAAAAGATATGCGAAAGCTTATGATGGCTGACTACTGTACTCAGTTTGTAGTGAACACACCGTACTTCAAGGACGGATTCTCTTATCAGACAGGTGTTGGCGGTGCTTCTATCGCTTCAACAATTTCTCTTGCAAAAGTTATGAAAGAGCGCGGAATCCGCATGAGATTCGGTGTCGGCGGTCTTACAAAACCAATGTGCGACCTTTTGAACAACGATCAGGTTGACTGCCTTCTCGACACTCAGGACTTTGACCTTGACGCTATTGAGAACGTAAAGCAGACTCGCCACTTCCGCATTTCTGCCGGTGAGTACGCTGACCCGTTCAACAAAGGTGCGGTCGTAAACAAACTCGACTTTGTAATTCTTGCGGCTCTCGAAGTTGACGTTCATTTTAACTGTAACGTAGTTGTTGGTTCTGACGGTGTTATTACTGGCGCTCAGGGTGGTCACCCGGACACAGCCGCTGGTGCTAAGTGTACAATCGTAATCACTCCGCTCCTTCAGGGACGAATTCCTGCAATCTGCACGGACGTTACGACAGTTACCACACCGGGCGACACAGTTGACGTTGTAATCACTGATTACGGTATTGCAATCAACCCGCTCCGAAAAGACTTGATTGACGCAATGAAAGACGTTGACCTTCCGTTCAAATCTATCGAAGAACTTCGCGACATTGCTTACTCAATCACGGGCGAGCCTGAAAAAGTTGAGTTCGGCGACCGCGTTGTCGGAATCATTGAGGCACGCGACGGTACGATTATGGACGTTGTTCGCCAGACAAAAGACTTTGAATTTAAGGATTAACGAGTTAAAATATTAACTGGTTCAATTTCGAGTTTTTATAAAGCCTGTCATTCCGAACTCGTTTCGGAATCTTTTTCATAGCATGACGGCAGATGCTGAATCAAGGCGACCGCGAAAACGAAAGCGGTCGAGTTCAGCATGACAGCATTGTGCTCGACCATCATGGCAGAAAACTCGAAATTCGGCCTAACTAATTTGTTCTGTTGCGTTCGGTAATCGACGTTAACCATGACGGATAGTTATTTTTGCAGTGCACGGATGTTCGCCTTTTGCGGGCATCCGTGTTCTTTATTTTGGGAGTGCGTTCAAAATGAGTCAAACCGCAGGTAAACAAATCCTTAAACGGGAATTAACAAGATTTTTTGCTATGATTTTAGCTTCGCTTTTAATGGCGCTGAACATAAAAACATTTGTTCGAACTGGCGGGCTTTACCCTGGAGGAGCGACTGGTCTTACAATCCTTATTTTGCGTGCGGCAAAACTTCTTTTGGATGTTGATATTCCTTACACAATCATCAACGTGATTCTTAACGCGATTCCGGTGTACATTGGCTTTCGTTTTATCGGCAAAAAATTCACGCTGTATTCTTGTCTTATGATTGTGGTTACTGGTCTTTTTACGGACTTTATTCCAGGCTACGTAATAACTTACGACACTCTTTTAATAAGCATCTTCGGAGGAATCGTAAACGGTCTTGCCATTAGTCTGTGCCTTATTAACGACGCGACTTCGGGCGGCACTGATTTTATTGCCATTTATCTTTCTGAAAAGAAAAATATGGAGTCATGGAATTTGATTCTCGGCATGAATATCGTTATCTTGTGTACAGCAGGATTGATGTTTGGTTGGGACAAGGCTCTGTATTCAATCATCTTCCAGTATGTTTCTACCCAGATTTTGCACTTTGCTTACCGAAAGTATCAGCACGAGACGCTTTTAATCGTAACTAACAAACCTGACGAAGTTTGTGCCGAAATTTACAAGATTAGCCATCACGGGGCTACGATTCTGGACGGCGAAGGTTCATACGAGCATACTTCAAGACCGACAGTCTACTCGATTGTCTCAAAGGCTGAATATCACAAGGTTATCAACCGTATTCGTGAGGTTGACCCAGATTCATTCATAAATTCTCTACAGACAGAACACATGTACGGAAGATTCTATCACAAACGGGAGGATTAGGAACGGCGGGAGCTGATTTTTCGATTTTGGTTTTAGTCTTGCCGTTCCTATCAGTTTTGCAGGGCAAAACTGAGTGTTGGCCATGGGCAGTGTTCAACGGCGGAAGCAGATTTTTCGATTTTGGGTTTACTCTTGCCGTTCCTAACAGAGCTGTCCAATAACTTTGTTATCTAGAGTCATTCCGAACTTGTTTCGGAATCTCTGTAATATATATAGAACAGATGCTGAAGCAAGTTCAGCATGACAGTTATGAATGCACTTTGCCGTTATTATAAAAAATACTGGAGGTTTTGATGAGTGACTATGAGGTTCGCACCGGAAGCCCTTTTACGGGACATTCCCTTGAGCAGCTCAGGTCTTTTTTAAAGAAAGAAGAACTGGATTATGATGAGCGCATAACCTACACGGTTGAGCTTGTCGATGAGGAAGGCGAGATTATCGCCTGCGGTTCGTGCGAAGGAAACGTCTTAAAGTGCATAGCCGTTTCTCCGGAACATCAGGGGCAGAATCTTCTTGCACCGGTAATGTCAAATCTTTTCCAGCATCTGGCGGACCAGGGAATCTTTCATTATTTTGGGTTCACCAAGCCAAAAAACAAAACAGTCTTTACCCACATGGGGTTGTATCCAGTTGCCGAGACCGACCACGTTCTTTTGCTGGAAAACAAGCGGGACGGCTTTAAGAAATATGTGGAATCCCTTCACGCCGAAACGGAAGAACGCATGGCCCAGGGAAAGGAAAATCCCGCGGGCGAGGGAATCGGCGCAATCGTTGCGAACTGCAATCCGTTCACGCTGGGCCATCGATATCTTGTGGAAGAAGCCTCAAAAAAATGCAAGTGGGTTCACGTTTTTGTGCTTTCTGCCGAGCAGGGCTGGATAACCGCTCAGGACAGATTCAACATGGTTCAGGCTGGAACTGCAGACCTCGACAACGTGATTCTTCATGTGACTTCTGATTATTTGATTTCGCCTGTAGTTTTTCCGACCTATTTTATAAAAGACAAAGTTAACGCCTTCTCAATAAATTGTATGCTCGACATCCAGATTTTCAGGGAGCACATCGCAAAAGAACTCGGAATCACCCGCCGATTCGTGGGAACGGAGCCTAGCAGCGAAGTTACAAAGGCATACAACGAGCTTTTAAAAGAAAATCTTCCTGCCTACGGAATTGAAGTGACGGAACTTGAACGGCTTCAGAACGACGGGCTTACGATAAGCGCGTCTTCGGTCAGAAAATTCATTCAGGAAAAAGATTTTGAAGCTGCGGCCAAAATGCTTCCAAAAACGACTTACGATTATCTTGCGGCAAAAAAAGGATTCAATTGATGAACGAAGTTTCGGTAATTGATATGGCAAATGCCCGCGAGCGACGAGCTGCAAAACAGCACGAATATATAGAAGAATTCGGTTCGCCGCTCGTTAGTTTTATGCTGAACATTCCGGGGCCTGTAAAATCTTCGCCGCTGTTCGACAAAGCTTTTGACGAAGGATGCAGGCGGATTTTAGAAGCCCTTAAAAACGCGCGAACTGAGATTTTAAAAACTGAGACCTTCCGTCTTTTTACGGGGAACGAATTTTACGCGGCGATAAAAGGCGACGGTTTTGAAATAAAAAAGGCGCTCTTGCCGGCAGAGGAATCTGATTCTTTGGGGCGACTTTTTGACATTGACGTGATTCTTCCCGGCGGAAAAAAAGTTTCGCGAAGCGATGTTGGTTCGCCAGAAAGAAAATGCCTGCTTTGCGGAAATGACGCCCACGCGTGCTCACGGAACAGGACTCACACCGTGGGCGAGCTGGTTTTAAAAATCAATTCAATAATCGAACAGTGGCAGGAGACTTGAAAGTCCAAATGATTTATCCTGAATCGCAAATTTGTGAATTTATCGAAAAAGCCCTGCTTTCGGAAGTTTACACAACGCCAAAGCCGGGGCTTGTTGACAAGCACGACACAGGCGCGCACCGCGACATGGACGTTTCTACGTTCGAAAAAAGCACTGCCGCGATTTCGCCGTTTCTTGCAAAAATGTACGGGGCCGGTGTTGAGTTTTCCGAAAATCCTGAGAATCTTTGCGATGAAAAACTTTTTGCGGTGATTCGTAAAATCGGCGTTGATGCGGAAAAGGCAATGTTCGCCGCGACGAACGGAGTCAACACCCACAAAGGAATCATCTTTACGCTTGGAATAATTTGTGCGTCCCTGGGCTTTACTCTAAAAAGGCACAAAAATCTGCAAAATGATTTTTTTGATGATTCAGATGAATTGATTGATGATTTTTTGGATGAAGTTTTTTTGAACGCCAAAAAAATGACTTTTGAAACGCTCGAAAAGGATTTTGCCTTAATGGCGAGCCGTGAGCCAAAAACTCACGGAGAAAAGCTCTTCGCCAAATACGGCGAGAAGGGAATCCGCGGCGAGGCTCAGAAAGGCTTTCCGATAATTTACAAAGTGGCTCTTCCGTTCTACAAAAAACTTTTAAAAGTGAATCCTGACGAAAACAACCGGAATATAATCGCACTTTTGCACATTGTAAAAAATCTTTCTGACACGAATGTGCTTAGCCGAAGTTCTCCGGAAACGCTTCGGTGGCTGCAAAGTGAATGTGATTCGATTCTGGGCGAAAAAACGGTTTTTGCGCCGGAAGATATTGAGCGGGTTTGCAAACTGAACGAAGAATGCGTCCAAAAAAACATAAGCCCCGGCGGAGCTGCCGACATTCTTGCGGTAACAGTGTTCCTTGCTGCGGTAAGCGGGCTATAGCGAGGCGTAAGAAAATCCCTTGTCAGAGTCCGCAAGAACTCCTGTAGTTGCACAGTTTCAAAGAGAAACCAATTTGATTATCGGAAGGAAAAGAGGCTGAATCAGCTTCGGCAGGGCGGCTTTTTTTGCTTGCTGAGCGAAGTTGGAGCAAAAAATCTATGGATTTATTCGGGGTTATCCGATATACTGCAAAAGAAGTGCAACTAAGGTTTAGTTGGCCTTCATACTATGCTTAAAAAACCGCCTTAGGTATGGAAGACTCAGGCGGTTTTATTTTGCTCTCTCAAAAGTGTATTGAAGAGAGGTGGATTAAAATGCAGGAAAACCGAGCAAAAGAAGCACGATAATCCAAAGTATCAAAAAGATAACTTTCGCACGCACCGCATGCCCTCCCAGCCTAAAAATATAGCTTTGCCATAAGGCATAGCCACTTGAGCCAGAAAGACCAACCGCCAACCGTGTCAGAGTCCGCAAGAACTCCTATAGTTGCACAGTTTCAAAGAGAAACCAGTTTGATTATCGGAAGAAAAATATGCTGAATCAACTTCAGCAAGACAACAGGTTTTCGTCAGCCTGGCGAACGGCAGCGCGGATTTTTGTATTTGCAAGTTTACAATGTGGATTTCCTTGAGATTTTGGAGTTTTCCAATTCTCATTTTTTGTAGTAAACTGAATCATGTTTGACACTCTATCTTTTTCTATGAATGCGGTTTTGCCGCTTGTTCTTCTTGTCGTTATTGGCTACGTTCTTCGACAGAAAAATTTTTTTACGGATGATTTTCTGTCCACTGCGAATAAATTCTGTTTTCGATTCTGTTTTTTTAGCACGATGTTCGTAAGCATCTACAATATTCAGTCTTTCGACCCAAAATATGCCGATTTGGTGATTTTTACGATAATCGCTTTGTTCTCGCTCATAGCGATTGGCGTGATTTATGCGATGATTTTTGTAAAAGACCCAAAGCAGAAAGGCGTTATGGCTCAGGCATTCTACCGTTCGAATTACGCGATTCTCGGTGTTCCGCTCGTAATGAACTTGTTCGGCGAAAATGGAGTTCCTTGCGCGGCCTTTGTTCTTGCCTGTACGATTCCGATTTTTAATATTTCGGCGGTGATTCTTTTGAGCGTGTTCATAAAAAACGAAAACAACAAGATTTCATTGGTGAGCATAATAAAAAAAATCGCCCAAAATCCGTTGATTGAAGGAATCGCACTCGGCTTTGTGTGCCAGCTTCTTCGTCCGTATCTTGGCGGATGGACTTTAAAAGAAAGCAACTTGCGTTTTGTTTACCGCACGATTGAGAATCTTTCAAAAATCACAACTCCGTTCGCGCTCATTATTCTTGGCGGTCAGTTCAAATTTTCTGCCGCGCGTCATCTTCTTCCAAAAATCACTGTGGCGGTTTTCTTTAGGCTAATTTTTGCGCCATGTGCGGGGCTTTTTGCGGCTCACATGTTTTTTCCGCATTTTGGTGGCCCTGAATTTGCGGCGCTTCTCCCGCTTTTTGGCAGTCCTGCCGCAGTCGCAAGCGCGATTATGGCAAACCAAATGCACAACGACGGCGAACTTGCCACGCAGATTGTCGTTTGGACAACGCTTTTGTCTGGAATCACGATTTTTATACTGATTGCGGTCCTTCGGGCAATCGGAATTTTTTAATAATTTAATAAAGTCAAATGGAGCAAAAGTCTGTTCTGCCGGTAGCGAAGACGAATAAAAAAATGATTCTGAGCGTCGTGAGCGAATGAAGCGACAGTTTTTCTAAAACTCAGTCATCTTTTTTAGGCGGCATAGCGGACGCAAAGCAGATTTTTGCACCTGTAACTTTATAATATGGAGAGTTTATGAAAAAAGAGAAGTTGTTTTTTGACAGCACGAACGGGGCAGACCGAATTTGTTATTTTAAGTATTCGCCAGAAGGCGCGGCGAAGGCTGTTTTTCAAATCGTTCACGGAATGGCGGAGTATGCTGAACGGTATGAAGGGCTTTCGGAGACTCTTACCCAAAAAGGCTTCGTGGTTTATGTTCACGAGCATGTCGGTCACGGTTCGAGCGCAAAGGATGTTGAGCATCTGGGACTTTTCCTTGATGACAAGCAGGCTCTTACGCTTGTTGAAGACGCCCACAAAATGACGGAAATTGCACAAAAAGAAAATCCTTCGCTAAAAATCAATCTCTTCGGTCACAGCATGGGAAGTTTTGTGGTTCGGCTCGTGGCTTCAAAATACGGCACGGAATACAATTCGCTCATCGTTTGCGGAACTGGGGCAACCAATCCTTCTGTTTCGCTCGGTCTTAAAGTTTTAAAAGTCCTTCGCCTGATTTTTGGAAAAAATCATAAGAGCAAATTCATTGATAAATGTTCGTTTGGCTCGTACAACGACCGCTGGAAGCCAGCCCGCACGCCTTACGACTGGGTTTCGGTGAGCCGAACAAATGTTGACAATTACATTAAAAGCCCGTACTGCGGATTTTTGTTCAGCGTTGACGGCTACAAGATGCTCATGGAAGTGAACCGGGACGCGAACCTTCCAGAAACCTTTGAGAAGACTCCAAGTGATTTGCCGATTTTCCTGATTGCCGGCGGGGACGACCCTGTTGGAAATTACGGCGCGGATGTTCCTAAAGTTTGCGAGAATTACAAACTTGCCGGCATAAAAGATTGCACTGTAAAACTTTATGATGGCTATCGCCATGAAATTCTTTTGGACGATTGTGCGGAAGAAGTGCGGACAGACATTGCTGCATTCCTTGAGCGCACGAATGGAGGTTTTTGATGAATAATTTTACTTTTTATGCGCCAACGAAAGTTGTTTTTGGAAAAAACAGCGAGTGCAATGTGGGAATGTTGTGCAAAGATTTTGGTGCTTCAAAAATCCTGATTCATTTTGGTGGCGGTAGCGTCGAAAAAAGTGGATTGCTCAATCGCATCAAAAAGTCGCTTGACGGAGTGTGCATTCCTTACGTTCAGCTCGGCGGTGTCGTTCCGAATCCGCGTCTTTCGCTCGTTCGGGAAGGAATGGCGCTTTGCAAAAAAGAGAACGTTGATTTTATTCTTGCCGTGGGCGGCGGTTCTGTCATTGACAGCGCAAAGGCGATTGGTTACGGCGTGACGAACGATTTTGACGTTTGGGACATTTTTGAAAAGAAAAATTCTCCTAAAAATTGTCTTCCAATCGGAGTCGTTCTGACTCTTGCGGCTTCTGGAAGCGAGATGAGCAACAGTGCCGTAATTACGAACGAAGATGGCTGGAAAAAACGCGGTTCGAATTCAGATTTTTGCAGACCGAAATTTGCAATCATGAATCCTGAGCTTACGATGACTTTGCCGAAATTCCAGACGATGTGCGGTTCCACGGATATTTTGATGCACACAATGGAACGATATTTTACGAGCAACGGAAACATGCAGCTTACCGACGGAATTGCGGAAAGTTTGATGCGGACTGTAATTTCGAACACAAGAATCCTGCTCAAGAATCCGAATGACTACGATGCCCGTGCAGAAATCATGTGGGCCGGAAGTTTGAGCCACAACGATTTGACAGGTCTTGGAAACGGCGGAAATGATTTTGCGACTCACAGGCTTGAGCATGAGCTTAGTGGAATGTTCGACGTGGCGCACGGGGCCGGTCTTTCGGCTCTTTGGGGTACTTGGGCGCGTTACGTTTACAAAGATTGTCTTGCGAGATTCAAAAAATTTGCAATCGAAGTGTGGGGCGTTAAAAACTCTGGCACTGATGAAGAGATCGCCCTAAAAGGAATTGAGGCCACGGAAGATTTTTACAGAGAAATCAACATGCCTACGAATCTTCGGGAACTTGGCGTAAAGCCTACCGACGAGCAAATTACGGAACTTGCAAAAAAATGTGCGATTGCCACCGGCGGAAAAGTCGGCAACGCAAAAGTTTTGTACGAAGAAGACATGCGCAATATTTATGAGGCAGCCCGATAATTTTTTACAGACGAATTTAATTTATATAGAATGAGGTTATAATTTAGATAGCGTTGATTTTCAGCTATCGTATGGAGTAATTTATGGCATTTATTGATATGGTCGAGTGGAAGCCTCAGACGAATGACATATTCGCCTGGAGATTTCCGGAGGACAATTTGAGCACTGCGACACAACTGGTCGTGCGTGAAAGCCAGGAGGCGGTGCTTTTTTCTAAAGGTCAGATTCTTGGAAAATTCGGACCTGGAAAGCACACTCTTAACACCGAGAACCTTCCGCTTTTAAGGAATCTTTTTGGAATCCCGTTTGGCGGAAAAAATCCGTTCACCTCGGAAGTGTGGTTCGTGAACAAAGTTTCTTCGCTCACGAGTGAATGGAAGACCAGCTCAATGCGTTTTATGGATCCGGACTACGGCCAGATGATTCCGATTTTGGCAAAAGGAAATTACGGACTAAAAGTTAAGGATGCAGAAAAATTCCTTGTAAAATTGGTAGGAACGCTCAATTCTTTTACGGCACAGGATTTGACTGAGCATTTTAACGGCCCGCTTATCTCAAAGACGAACAGTTCAATCCTTCAGTTTATGACTGCAAACGGCGTTGGAATCAACATGATTGCAGGCTATCTCGATAATCTTTCGAATTTTATGCGGGAACCGTTGGCACAGTTCTGGGACGAATACGGCTTTGAGCTTGTGGGATTTTACATAACTTCCGTTGATTTGGACACAAGCACGCCTGACGGCAAAAAAATCTCCGATGCATTGAGCGACCGTTCGGCACAGAATATCGCTGGCTACACTTGGCAGCAGAAACAGAGCTTTGGTGCTGTAAACAATGCCGTAAATCACAGTAACGGCGGAATCGGGCTTTTTGGTGCCGCAATGATGATGGGCGGCGGCTACGGCGGAAACGGCGGACTTGGCCAGCAGGTAATGACTCCTCCGCAGGGGGCGAATGCATTCGGGCGGATGGGCGGTCAGCCGAATAATTTTGGCGGTGCGCCGGCTGGTGGCATGGGCGCCGGAAACGGAATGGGAAACGTTCGCGAAGTGTTCTGCTCTCGCTGTTCTAAAAAATTCCCTTCAACATCAAGATTCTGCCCGTTCTGCGGTGACCCGTACAATCCTTGTCCGGTTTGCGGGGCAGACAACGACAGTACTGCAAAACGTTGCTCAACATGCGGAGCTTCCCTTGCAACTGCGAACAATATTGCAGGAATGGTTCAGAACACGGCTTGCCCGCGTTGCGGAACGGCGTACACTCCGGGGACGAAGTTCTGTCAGAATTGCGGAAACAGGCTTTCGTAAAATAGTTCAACATAAAAAATGAGGAGTTTATGACAAAATCACAATCAACTTTCTTTAAAGTGATTCTTATGGTCTTGGGCCTTGGAATCATTTTTGCTGCATTCAAACTTTTTAACACGGCGGAGACTTTAACCGACTCTCAAAAATTCTTCTGGATAAATCTTGCCGTCATTTACGTTGTTTTTTTCTTTCCGCTGTTTTTTAACACGATAACGCTCAATAATTTTGACAAGAAAATCCCAAGCCTTGTCGGTTTGTGGTTCTGCTTGTCGCTTTTTGAATTCGTAACGCTTGTTCTTTCGATTGTCGTGCTTATGGAAAAACTTCAGGTTCGCATTGCCTTCATAATCGAAGCGGCGTTGTTTTTCTTCTGCGCGATTTTTATTTATTTTGCTTACGTTGGAAACACTCACATTGCCAATGTTCAGCAGGAAGAAGAGCGCGCCCTGAGCTTGATTTCAAAAATCCATTCCTCGTTCGACATGCTAAAGCTAAAATCCGAAACGCTTGGCGACTCATCGTTTGAGGCTAAGAAAAAAATCAACTCGCTCGCGGATGAAGTTCGCTACATTTCGCCGGTGGATACGGCAGAGTCCGCAGAAATAGAGAGCAAGATAATTGCGAAGATTTCGGAAGTCGAGTCCCAGATTGACGAAGTGACTTCTGGCGGTAATAGCGCAAATTTAACAGCTGCCTTAACCACGCTGGAACTTCTCATAAAACAACGAAAACTTTTGCGCAGATAGAAAACGTATTAGATTAACTTGCAATGAAAAATCACTTGGTCGTTCGTTGCGGCGTTTCAAAAAAAAATGATGGCTGAGCGGAATTGGTATCTAACTCGCTTCGCTCGCACCGCTCAGAATCATTTTTTTGCATTAGCGAAGCGTTGCCTCCCCTACCGACCAAATGATTTTTGGTTAACTTGTTTAATGCGTTCTCTTCCGCTTGCTATGGAAGGAAAAGGTATTTCATAAAGGAGGAAATATAGATGACGGGAAAAGTGTTTTCTGAGTCAGCGAACATTTATGACGACGAGGCAAAAATTCTTTTCGATTACTACAAGAAGGCTGCTGAAAAAATTGTAGGCGAAGAGATTGAGCTTGAAAACAAAATTGAAGCTGCGCAAAACAGAATCGATAACAACGAAAAGACCAAAAAAAACAGCATGATTGGCCTTATTGCGTGCGGAGTGATTGTGCTTGCCGGCGTAATTTTGGCGCTTGCTTCTTCTCAGGGATTCTTTGTGCTTGCCGCGCTCGGATTTATTGGCGCGGTAATCGAACTTGTTATCCGCTTGCGGGCGAACGGCGAGGTTAAGCGTTCTACCGACAACATTGCGGCTTACACTCAGGCAAAAAACGATATTCGTCGCGATTTTAAAGTCACAAAAATGGGCGTTGCCTACGTTCCGATTGCGACCCGCGTTCCGTTCGAGGGAAAGAGTTTTGTGGTTGACCATACTGGCGGAATGCCGAACACAGACTTTTCGCTTGCCGTTCTTCGTCAGCCAAAAGCCTTGCAGGAGTCATTGAGTCTGCTCGAAGACGGAATTCACAACGTGCCGGTAGTTGAAGGCAACGAGGATGCCGAGTCAATCGACACGAGCGATTACAGCCGAAGCGTTCAGAACGTAACTCTCCACAACTACATGGGAAACATTGACCGTCAGGTTCGTAACATAAGCTACCTTTTGCACGACAGCGACACAAAATCCGTTTCGCTTCCTGTCGTTCCGCCTTCAAGTGGCGAAGACAAATTCATTGATGAATACGCGACCACCGACACCGGCGACAAACCGATTGTGAACGTATTCAGCACGGAAGGTTTCTCCGACAAGCTCGAAAGTTTCTCTCAGATTAACGAGATGAAAAAAAAACTTGAAAAGAATTCAAATCAGGGAAACACCGAATACTTTAAGAATCTTATCCGCGAGCTGGGCGACGTAGTTCAGCTTGTTTCTGCATTAAAAACAAATTCCACGAGCAAGTTGCTTGATTACACCAATTCAATTTTGTCTGCCGTAATGAAAGCTGGCTACAATCATTATTCGCCAAAACTCGAACAGGAAGAAATCGACAGACTTTGCAACACAGAGTTCAACTACGAAGATTGCGTTGAGACTTACAAGCCGTTCGAGCTAAAAGAAAGTTCCCGCGTCCGCTACGAAATTTTCAGCAATTCCTGGGTTTCGGAAGACAACAGCAGAACCAACAATCCGTTCTTTGTGAATCAGGTTGAGGAAGAAGTCCTCATGCCGCTCATCAACAATCTTATGAACGAGACCCGCGTTGAGCGACTCAAAATGTACAACGACATTCAGAACCAAAAACTGAGCTATCTGAACAAATGGCATCAGGACGTTGAGGCTGCGTTCCGCGACAACCGCAAGGCAGGCCAGGACTTAATCACCCAGATTACGAACGCTTACGCAGAATACACCACGGCCCACAACACGTATCTTTCTTACAAGAACACTCAGGATTCAATGAAGATGACCCGAAATCTTGAAGCTTCCGAAGTTGACGAGACCGTGAGCGTTGAAGATTCCGAGATGGCAGCCCTCGAAAGCAGCGTTGAGTCTTGCCACAAGGCGAGCGAGGAATTCCAGGAAAAAATGGACGCTTTGCAGGCCGACATTCAGATGAGTTCTGAGCAGTTCGGGCACGTTGAGTATTACGAAGGCTCTCTCAGAGACCTTGAAAGCCGCGATATTGCCCGCTCAATCCAGCCGCAGAATTTGCAGGCCCTTGAGCCGCGCCGCCAGCGAATCATTCCGTTCAACCCATATTTTGCGACCTATGCGCAGGTGCCACCGGCTCCGAATGTAGAAGAAAAACTCCTGGACGACTTTACGATGAACATGCAGCAAGTGGCTTCTCAGGAACTTTACAGAATCGAAACCGAGACCGAGGAAGCCACTTCAAGAAATTCAGAAAATATGAATGATGAAGTGCAGTCTTCCACAGCGCACCCCGAACAAGGCCAGTCTTCAGACGAAACTGAAAACTTCCCGCAAGAGGATTTAAATGCTGACGCAACAATTATAGATGAAGACAGGACGATTATTGACGACGATTCTACCATCGTAGATGAAGACGATTCCACAATCGTGGACGAAGATGACTCTACAATCGTTGACGAGGACGAAGAGTCCGGCGACGACGAAGACGAATCTGACGACGATGACGAGAATAAAAATCCTGACGGAGAGTAGCCATGGCAGACTTTAATATTACAGTTGACACACACCCAATGGCAGACTCCATTGATTCGGTAAACGGTCACGTAAAAGGTGTAACCACCGCCGTCGTTGCAATGGAAACTGCCGTCGTTGCAGCACAGGAACATGCTGCAAAAAAAATCTCCGCGAACGTGGACAACGGATTCTTCATGCTGATGAAGTCTCAGCTGAGCCAAAAAATTGCAGCCTGCAAAAGCGAAATGTACAGCAAATATCAGCTCATGCAAACCTTTAAGAAAGAGATTTCCCGCATCGAAGGAATAATGGACCACGACTATCTTAGAATCAAGGCCCGTTACGCAAAGCATTTTGCAAGTTTGAATCACGCCCTGGAAATGCGTGTTCACGAACTTGACAAATCGGCGTATGAGCTTAGAAAAGTTAGGAATCAGTCCAAGATTTCCGCAGAGAACGATGTCGTAAAAAATATTACTTATGACAGCGAATCCCAGATTGTAAACACGCAGTCGATTGCGGCGAACACAAAAAACAAATCGGCAAAATCAATCGCAGTAATGGGTGAGAACGTTCTTGAAACAATCAACTACAACAAGACTTTGGAACATATCCTCAAAGACAGGAACGTTCAGGCTCCGAGCGATGAATATATCCCCGTGATTTTTGTTGAGAGCGACAGCATGTTCGCGGAGGAAACTTCCGTAAAAAATATTTACGTTCCTCAGACCGAGAATCTTGACGGAGCGACTCTCGTTAACAACGTTTCGGGCAAATTCCAAGAATTCCCGTGGAAAAGCGTTGATGCACAGACGCAGAGCCAGATTAAAAATATTTTCCTCGAAAAATGCGGTTCGGAAGGTGTTGACGAACGGGTCGCAAAAGAGATGATTCGTCTTTTTGATGCTTCCGTGTGGGGCGTTACTTCTAAAGAGGAATAGCCATGAGTTACAGTAGACGTATAAACGAAAGTATTCATGTTCATTACTCAAAAACGGTTCACTGGGGAAAAACTGAGACCGGCGGCTCCGAGACGGTCGTTTTTGACGACTACATTCCGGTCAACATCAACCTGCACGTGGACACTTCGCCGTTCGATTCTAGCGTGAACCGATGCAAAAGTTCGGTTGACGTTCTTACAGGTGCTGTAGTTGCCGCAAATTCTGCAGAAGTCGCTTCGATTCGCTCTGGCGCGGACAAAGTTGCCGACCACGTGATTGGCGGATTCTTCAACATGATAAAAAGCGAGCTTTCGCAGAATATGGCTGCTTTGTACAGCAAATTCAACGCGATTCGCGACCTTATGGCGGACAGGCACAAGACGCTCTCCGAAGTTCAGACCCGCATGGATTCAGACTACACGCGGACTGTTCAAAAATACTACAAGATATTTTTGACGCTCGACGAGGAACTTAAACGCCGTGTTGTTGTGCTGGACAAAAATGCGTATGAATTCGGACAGAACGTAAAGAGCCAGATGCTCACAAAAGAAGCGGGCGAAAAAATCGTCAACGCGATTACAAAAATGCATGATGACGAAATCGTGAATCAGCAGCTTTCGGTGGCAAAAAATCATTCGAGGGTAAAAAATCTCATAAACGATTTGGGCGACCACGTTTTGCAGGAAGAAATTTATTCCCGAAAAATGAATAACGTTATCCGCGAGTTTGTCTCCGACCAAATTCGGCAGGAATGCATTCCGGTTGTTTTTTTGGAGAAAGACAGTATTTCGAACGATGGCTTAAAGGATTCGATTTGCTATGCAAGCGACGTTCCTGGCGCTGCTTCGGAAAAAGTCAAAAATTCCGTTTCGAATTTCTTTGCCTCAAATCCAAGTGGCTGGCGGGAGCTGAATTCAATAGAAAAAACTTCTCTTGATACTGCGTTCAACGCCATTGCCGAAAAATCACTCGGCGACTCGTTGAGTTCTGGAGATGACAGGGCAAAAAGAATCTACGAGACAATTATGCAACTAAAAAATCAGAGCGACACTCAGACATTTTAGGGAGAAATAAAAAAATGACAGATATAAATGATGTGAACATGGGGCAGAATGTTATTACCTTGAAGGATAACCGAGTTGCCACGAGTATTATTCCGCGAACCAATGCGGAGCTTGGCCGAAAAGTCGTTGTTGACGGCGACGTAATCGTTGAAGGCGCGATTTACGCAAAACATTTTGATATTTCCAACGGTCCTGCTGAATTTAGGGGCGCGATTTTTGCTGACACTGAGCTTCACGTTCAGACTTCTGCAAAGGGCGAAATTTACTTTGTAAAATCAGTTGCCAGTTCTTCTACTGTTCAGGCACTTGTAAGCGATGCAAGAATTATTTTTGGCGGCGAGATTAACGCTCCTGTGGTAAAACTCCGCAACGCGATGGTTTGCGGTTCGATTTACAGCAAGGAAGTTTATCTTGAAAACTGTGTCGTTTTGGGCGGAGTTTTTGCGAGCAAAGTCCTTCAGATTGATTCCTGCATGATTGGAACGTTCCACGGCGCGGAAGTTATTTCGAGCGGAATCAACTATCTTTTGTATCCGAGTTCGTTTTCCGAGTCGCCAATGTCGTTCAATCCTGCAACGACGCAGTTCTGGAATCTTTCGCTCGCGGATTTGGGTTCGCTGTACAAGGGCGAGGAAGAAAAGCCGAATACCGGTAAGATTGCCCTTGATTTGATAAACGACAAGCAAAAGACTGACCTTACCGACGCGGACGGCACAAAGTCAATGTACTACAGTTACAGTGTTGCGAGCCGAGTTCTTGTTACAGACTTGGTTGATTTGGGAAATCTTGAGAATCACTTCCTTATCATTTCGGCGAGTTTGGGTTCGCAGGTTTTGAAGCAATATTCGCTCAACAAATCGAATGGCGAAAAAGGTCCGGATTTGACGGTAAGGCAGCTTACGCAGTTCTTTTTTGATGTGTTGAACGGAAAAATTCAGGTTCGCGAAATTGACGGAAATGTAACCTTTGACGAACTAAAAAAACACTTCGACAATTAATAGCGTGCAGGACTTCCGCATTATAAACTTGTAAATGTAAAAAAAATTGTCTGCACTACCGCAAAAAAAACGTTTTTGTTCACGCGGTGCAAGCTGTAAGGAAAATTATTGACGCCGCTTTGCGGCTCACCTT
>NZ_JPUF01000017.1 GCF_014737315.1 Treponema zioleckii
ATATATAACGACTTTGAATTTGTATTTTTCTAAACATAATAAACCGTTTTGATCCTATGCCTGGAATTGATATTGATAAAACAATATGCTGTTATGGATGTTTTTCAGAAGACCGAAGGATGTTTTATTATTGGTTCGATAGAATATCCAATCCTTCTAAAAGAGTTTTTATAATATCCCCGAATGAGTTTCAAAAAGCTGATTTCCAACATACTGAAAACTGTAAAAACGACCAACGCACATATAGAACTAATACTATAAATTTGAGTTTATCCAGATTAGAAGGTGATTCTGCAAGATACTTGGCTATGCGAGAAGTTTACACTAATCTAAAGAGAATCCTAGAAGAACATGTACTAATAGAATCTGAATATATAATTTGCGAGTATGTAAATATTATAAAAAACTGCTTTAGAGAAACTTGTAACGATAATTTTGTTTCTGATATTTATAAGCATTTTGAAGAAAAATTAAACAAAGACAGCCTTTTGCCAAATGGACAAAAATGTTTTATAGCTGCTTATAATGGAATCAAAACAAAAGAGTTTCTAACAAAATTATCTATACTAAAGACTCTAGATTTTGATTTAGGTATTTTCCCTTTACCAAAAAAAGATCAATTTCCAGAAATTGGATATATCGGAGAATTTTATTCAAAAAACGAAATGAAAAAATACATGAGTAATTTCTTTTATTACTCTGAAATAGCATATAAAGATATGGTTGAGAAAAACTTTACTAATTTGAAAGATTATTTTTCTCTTTATTTGGATATACCATATCAAATTATATATAATTTGGAGACAGGTAAAAAAGACTGTTTTTATAATGGAGTTACCTACTATCATATTCCAAGTAATGCAATTGAATATCCCTGTTTGAGAAATGGTAATATTACTTATACAGACTTTTATAACGAAATGATTCAAAATACAAAAGGAATGCATTCAGCATCTTTATGCTCATCAATAATTGAAAATTTTATTCCTGGAGGTTTAGAAAACTTTCCATTTTCAAAGTATGTATATGAATTGATTCAGAAAGATATTGATAGTTTATTTAAGGATTTTAAGAGTTTTTAATTTATGGAGTAAATTATAGCAGAAACAGAAAAACAATTTAGAGCAAGATTTGCAAGAGTGGAATTACTTGAGTTTTTACTTTGTATGTCAAAAGTAATTGAAAATTTGCATAAAATCTGCAAAAATAACAATACTTTTGGTGTTTTATGTCGATAATAGATTAGATATCAAGGAGTTTATATGATTATTGATTTTTCTATTGCAAATACATATTCAATAAGAGAAAAACAGACTATAAGTTATGAACCTACCAGTTATGATGAATCCGATAAACTTCATTACATTGATGTTGAAGGAACAAAATTACTAAAAACAGCATGTATTTATGGACCGAATGCTGCAGGAAAGTCAAATATAGCTCTTGCCCTGAGATTTTATTTAAATTTCATGGCATATTCTTTTTATTCCAGCAGACCAGATTCTGAAATTCCACTAATTCCATTTGTGTTTACCTATGACGATATAGATTCTATCTGTGGAGAATTTGATCTTAATTTTTTTGCTCTCAGTACAGAGGAACAACGCTATGTAAAATATAGCTATCATCTAAAAATGAATCGAAAACAAATAATAGAAGAATCTTTATCTTATTACCCTAAGAAATTACCAAGGCTTGTTTTCGAGCGTAGAATGCAAAATATAGAATGGGGAGCATCTATCAAAGGAGCAAAAAAGGCTTTGGAAGATATAATTCTTCCTAACTGTACTGTTATTTCTGCTGGTTCAAAAACAAATTTCACTGTATTAAAAGATGTATTCACTTATATGTCGATTCGTTTTAAGGGATATATAGGAGTTTATTCTGATGGAAACATATCACAAGACTTATTAAAAAAACTTGATGAAGATTATTCTCTAAATAAAAAAGCAACAGGATTTTTATCTTATGCAGATTTTGGTTCTATTTCTGAAATCGCAATTCGAGCAGAGAAGAACGATACTAATAATGCTGGAATGAATGAAAATAAAAATATAAAGCGTCGGGCAACAGTTATTCATGAATACAACAATAAAAAATATCCATTACCTTTAGGCTGGGAATCGGCTGGAACAGTAAGAATGCTTGAACTTGTTGAACCTCTTGTAGAATCTTCGCGTTCCAGCATGACAATAATTGATGAATTAGAGTCATCATTACATCAAGATTTAGTAGAAAGCTTTTTAAGATTATTCCTTGAATTATCAAAAGATTCACAATTACTTTTTACAACCCATAATCAAGCTTTCCTTGATTCAGGATTACTATTAGATGATGAAATTTGGTTTTGCAGTAAAACAAATGATGGTAATAGTGTATATGATTCAATTTCTGATTATACAGGTCTAAGAAAAGAAACTTCTCGTAAAAAATTATATCAGGCAGGAAAATTCGGAGCTTTACCGAATATTGACATTCAGAAATTAAAGGATTTGTTCAATGGCAAGAGCGAAGAAAAATAAACCTACCGTGACTACAATTTTGCTTGTTGTTGAGGGAACAACTGAAAAAATATATTTTGAACGCTTAAAGGGCTTAGAAAGATATTCTTCCCTAAAAATCAGACCAGATTTACCTAAACATAGCAATTTAACGACTCTTTTGGATTATGCAAAAGATGAGCAAGCCTCAGGAGCTTATGATTATGTCTGGCTCCTTTTTGATCGCGATGTTTTGCAAACTCAAAAACTTCCAAAAACAACATTAGATTTAATTAATAATCCGGAAAAACTTAAAAAGCATGGAATAGATATTGCAGACTCTATGCCTTGTTTTGAAATATGGTTTTTACTCCATTATTGTTTACCAAAACAAACTTATAAAAATCAAGATAAACTTATTGAAGAATTGTGTAAACATATTCCAAACTATTGTAAAAAACAGGAATGGCTTGATAAAAATGATATCTATTCAATGCTCAAAGATAAGATTAATACTGCTTTAGAAAACTCAAAAACATTAAGAGAACGAAATAAAAACGCAGATTCTTCTGATTACAGTATGTGCAATGTCGATTTGCTGATTGAAAAAATACAAGAACTAGGAAAAAAGTGAGAGTATTTTATGGCAGACAGCGAAAAACAGTTTGAAAGCGACATTGAAAAGTATTTAATCTCTTCCGAAGGTGGTTGGCGGCAGGCACATGATGCAGGCTATCGTGCAGGCAATGCCGACGGCTATGCTTTGGATATTGCAACTTTAATCGGCTTTATCCGCGATACTCAGCCAAAAGCCTGGACTCGCTTTGAAAAGATGAATCCTTCAAATACAGAGCATGCTTTCTACCAGTCTTTTGAAGATGCTGTAAATAATGATGGACTTATTTCTGTTTTACGCCATGGCTTTAAGCATCTTGGAATTGAATTTAAGGTTTGCTATTTTAAGCCTGAAAACTCATTGAATCAAACAGCCCTTGAACACTATAAACAAAATGTATGTCATTGTATTAGACAATGGCATTACACTACAGAAAACAACAACTCTGTAGATATGGTGCTTGCTGTAAATGGCATTCCCCTTGTTGCAATTGAACTAAAAAATCAACTAACCGGGCAGAGTTGCGATAATGCAAAATTACAATGGATAAATGACCGTGATATTAAAGAAAGCTGCTTTAAGCTTAATCACAGAATCTTAGTTTATTTCTGTATTGATTTATATAACGCTTTTATGGCTACAAAAAAGCCAATGAAGGAAGATGATTTTCTTCCATTTAATCAAGGCTCTAATGGCCCTGGTGTCGATGGTGGTGCTGGAAACCCTCAAAGTGTTGATGATGATTATGTAACTTCATATATCTGGAAAGAAGTTTTACAGAAAGACAAGCTTCTGGATATTCTGAACAAATTTATTCACTATGAAAACTATCAGGAAACATATATTGACGAGAACGGCGAAGAAAAAATAAAAACTGTTAAGAAGGTTATTTTCCCCCGCTATCATCAGCTTGATGTTGTACGAAAACTGATTGCAGATGTTCGTGAAAAAGGAAGCGGCACAAATTATCTGGTTGAACACAGTGCTGGAAGTGGAAAGAGTAACAGTATTGCTTGGGTTGCTTATCGTCTGGCGTCTCTCTTTGATGATAACGACAAGCCAATGTTCAATTCTGTTATCATAATTACTGACCGCAAAGTTTTGGATCAGCAGTTGCAGGAAACCGTCAGTGGTTTTGACCATACAATCGGAAGCGTTATTACAATTGATGACAAAACCGAAGTTGATGGCGAAAAGAACTCCAAAGCCTTACGAAATGCAATCAACGATGGAAAAAGAATCATCATCACAACATTGCAAAAATTCCCTGTGATTTATGAGCAAGTTGAAGGTGTTAATGGAAAGAAGTTTGCCATTATTGTAGATGAAGCTCATTCAAGCCAGACTGGTGACAGTGCCAAAAAACTTAAGATTGCCCTTGACGATAAAACTGATGCCCTCAAAGAATGGGAAGAAATAGAAGCCGATAACGAAGAAAAAACTCCAGACAGTGAAGATGAGCTGATTAAGGAAATGACGGCTCATGGTAATCACAAGAACCTAAGCTTCTTTGCCTTTACTGCAACTCCTAAAAACAAGACATTGGAAATGTTTGGAACTCGGCAGGCTGATGGAAGTTTTAAGCCTTTCCATGTTTATTCTATGAGACAGGCAGTTGAAGAAGGCTTCATAATGAATGTCCTTGAAAACTATACGACCTACAAAAATTGCTACAAGATTTTGCAGGAATCCAGTGACGATCCTCAGGTATTTGCTTCAAAAAGTGTAAAGCTTATAAAAAGATATGAGGAACTTCATCCTCATAACTTGCAGCAAAAATCTCAGATTATCGTTGAAACATACATGGATAGAACCCGCCATGCAATAAATGGTCGTGGTAAAATGATGGTCGTAACTGCAAGCCGTCTTGCCGCTGTTCGATATTACCATGAAATCAAACGCTATATTGAAACTCAAGCTGCAAAAGACGATGCCTATAAAAATCTCGAAATATTCATAGCTTTTTCAGGAAGCCTGAAAGATCCTGAAGACCCGACAGAAACAGAATATACAGAAAGCGGAATGAACCGAGATCATAACGGAAGACCTGTTAGTGAAGCTCAAACAAAGAAAGTATTCCATGATGAAGGAAATATTCTTATTGTTGCGGAAAAATACCAGACAGGTTTTAGCGAATCCTACCTGCATACAATGATTGTCGATAAAAAGCTGCGTGATGTAAAAGCTGTTCAAACTCTTAGTCGCCTGAATAGAACCTGCGAAGGAAAAGATGATACTTTTATTTTGGACTTCGTAAATACTAAAGAACAGATTCTAGAAGCATTCCAGCCATATTTTCAAACAACTGAATTAAAAGAAGAATTAAATAAAAACCTGATTTATCAGACTCAGAAGCTTTTACGTGGATATAAGATTTACAATGATGAAGATATCAAAAATGTTACAGATATCTATCTGGCTCAAAAGAAAAATCCATCAAAGCAGGCAAAGATTACAAATGCACTTTTGCCAGTTGTTCAAGGATATAATAATTTGAATCAGGAACAAAGGTATCAATTTAGAAAACTTTTGCGATCTTTTGTAAAATGGTACAACTTTATTTCACAGATTATCCGAATGTTCTCTAAAGATTTACATAGGGAATATCTTTTCTGTAAATACCTTGAAAGACTTGTTCCTGCAGATCCTGTTACAATGATTGATATTACAAACAAGATTAAGCTTGAATATTATAAACTTGAAAAAACTTTTGAGGGTAGCATTGAGCTAAAACCGGAAAATGGTGTTCTTGAACCACAAAGAATTAAAAATACTCCTAGTGAAAAGGAAAAGAAAACTCCGCTTTCAGAAGTAATAAAAAAGATTAATGAAGAATTTGGAACAAAGTTTACAGAAAGAGATAAAGTAATCTTTGAAGATGTGTTTAATACAATGGTAAAGGATGATAAGCTGAAAACATCTGCACGTTCAAATGGTCAACAAATGTTTGAAAATAATATCATGCCTAAATCTTTTGACGATACATTACAAAATTCTTATCTTGAAAATATGGAAGCTTACGAATCTTGGCTTAAGGATAAAGAGAAATATAACTTTATGCGAAAGATGATGGCAGAGGCTTTGTATAAGGCTTTTTTGAAGGAAGGAGTGTAAAATATGCTTCCTAAATCTGTTACATTTCATCCATGCCATTGATAATAAAATGAAATTTGACGAGCAGGAAAGGCACCCTGATATGATGGATACGCCGTGAGCGAGAGCGAACTGTTTGATAATTTCCTTGCAGTACGCGGAGCAAAGCGACGCATACGCCGCCCATCCAAATTTTTTATAAAGCCACCTGTTTTTGAGGTGGCTTTTTTTGTCTTTTCTCATCATTTTGTTGTAAAAAATAAATAACACCACTTGACATTTATAAATTACAACGCTATATTATTCATAGTTGTAAATATTAAGTTACAACTCGCAGTAAAACACATCTTTTAATCAGCCTGATCACCTGCTTTTAAGATAAAAACTTAACGAGGTAATTTTATGGAAAAGACACAGTTCACATCGGTTCAGCTTTCAAAGGGGTTAATGGAAATCTATGATTTTGGTTCAGTCAAACTTCACGCATTCAAGACTAATGACTTGATTTCGGACGAATGTTTTCTGGTGGAAAAAGACGGCCGTTGCTTTATGATTGAATCCCCATGCTTTTTTGATAACATTAAGGAGCTGGAAAAATATATTTCAGACAAGGGGCTCAAGTATGAGGGTGCAGTCATTGCCTATCATGGAGCGGGGGCTTCTTTTATGAAGGACAGTAAAGTTTATTCGACAAAGAATGCTGATGACTACAATCACAACGGTGGCGGGGCAGGGCTTGTTTCAAACTTCGCGGGAGCATTTGGGGAAGCTTTTGATAAATCAATCTATACGACTACGGATTTTATTGAGGGTGACAGCCTGACCCTTTGCGGTGTGGAAATGAAAATCACCCGCACCCAGGAAGCCTTCGACATCTTCATTCCTGAAATCAATGTGGTTTATACTCACATGCTGGGCCACGATGTTCATTCAATTGTCGCAGGAAAAGCACACGTCGACGCACTCATTTCCGTACTGGAATCTTATATCCAGAAAAAAATACGGCCTTGTCCTGACCAGTCATTATGTTGTGGAAAATCTGGATGATGTTAAAATGAAGATAGAATACCTTAAAGGGCTTAAAAACATCGCAATCAAAAATGTTGATGCTGCAGGCTTTAAGGCAGCAGTGCAGTCAGCATATCCAAAATATTCAGGTCTGAACTATCTTGATATGTCGGCTGGAATGTTCTTCCCTGGAAAATAATTTAAAAGGAGCCACGAATGACAGTTACAGAAATTGCAGAATATCTTGATAAAGTAGGCTTACAGTATCTGGCAACAATCGGTTTGGATGGGAAGCGTCGTTCGCCGTTGGCGAACTTATCGAGTTTGCTACGCAAACTCGCATTTTAATCCTGCGAGTTTTTGCTTGCAAAAACTCGGTAAGCAAGCGAAAGCTTGCGACGTTCTGCACAAACAGCCAGAAGGATATGTTCAAGGAGCTTTCTGTGAATCCTTATATTGACCTTTGTGGTTCCCGTCTTATGGAAAATGAAATTGATACAGCCTGGATTCGCATGAGTGCAAGGGTTGTCTTTGAAGAAAATCTTACGGTTAAGAAAATGATTATGGAAAAATCTTCCATAGTTCGCCAGCTGTACAAAAATGATGCAAATCATTCCTTGTTCAAGGTTTTCTATCTTTCTGAGATTTCCGGCAGTCTGAACAATCTTGGTCATGTTAGGGGACTTGAAGAGAATAAAGCTTTTTCTAAGCCTGTTGTTTTTAATCTATAGAGGTGGAGAATGGAAAACATCAAATCAATCTTACAAAATGCAGACTCAATTCTCATCGGTGCTGGAGCGGGACTTTCTACTTCTGCTGGCTTTACCTACAGCGGGCATCGCTTCCAAAAATATTTTGCTGATTTTGAAAAGAAGTACGGCTTTCACGATATGTATTCCGGTGGTTTTTATCCTTACAAAACTCTTGAAGAAAACTGGGCTTACTGGAGCCGCTACATAATGATTAACCGCTACATGGACGCGACCATTCCAGTTTATGAAGAACTCTTTGAACTTGTGAAGAATAAAAATTATTTTATTCTTACGACTAATGTTGACCACTGCTTTCAGAAAGCGGGTTTTGATAAGTCACGACTGTTTTATACTCAAGGGGATTACGGTCTCTGGCAATGTTCGGAGCCTTGTCACAAGAAAACTTACGACAATCAGCTTTTTGTTGAAAAGATGGTCAGGGAACAGGGCTTTGTAATTCAGGATGATGGTGGTCTGGAACTTCCGGAAAATGGATTTGAAGGAATAAAAATGTCTGTTCCTTCTGAACTGGTTCCCCGCTGTCCTGTGTGCGGAAAGCCTATGACAATGAATCTTCGCTCAGACAACACTTTTGTGGAAGATGAAGGCTGGAATAAGGCTGCTAGCCGTTATGAAGATTTTCTGAATGAAAATAAAGATGGAAAGATTGTTTTTCTGGAGCTTGGAGTTGGCGGTAACACTCCGGGAATCATTAAATATCCTTTCTGGAAGATGACCTATGCAAATCCAAAAGCTGTTTATATCTGCATAAACAAGGGAGAGGCCGAGGTCCCTGGCGAGATTGAAAAACAGAGTATTTGCGTAAATAATGATATTTGGGAGGTGGTGAAAAAAATGTTCCGCAAAAATGAAAAATATATAAAAATGCGGAATGAAAATTAAATGATATTCCGCAAAATCAAAAATTTCTTGAAAATGCGGAATGGTTGATGGATATGCGTTAGGGATTGGAGCACCTGCGAAGCAGTACCGCCTGCGGTATGAAGCGCGGTTAGCGCGGAAGTGCGGAAAGCCCGGCGAACGACGAACGCCCAAATGAAGAGGAAAAGGAAATGACACAAAAAGAACGACGCACATATTTGATAACAGAACTCCTCAAAGAAGATAAGGGGAGTGCAGGCTTTAAGCTGGGTCTTGTGCCCGGAAATGAAGGCGGCTTTGTGATTCCTGTTGATGAAAAAAGTCAGCGCGATATACTCCGGGCTTTGATGAATATTCGTGGTCCATATTCCATTAGCGAAGACTTTTTGAGAATACAGGATGAGTACCTGCAGCAGGTTAATAAAGAGCGGGGGATTACGGATATTGCGGATTTGAGCCCGACGACGAGGAACCCAAAGCTATACCTCTGGCAAGGCGACATCACCACTCTAAAAGTTGATGCAATTGTTAATGCGGCAAATTCTGCGCTGCTTGGATGCTTTGCGCCGCTTCACATCTGCATCGACAACTGTATCCACACCTATGCAGGTATTCAGCTACGGCTTGCCTGTAACGAGCTGATGCAAAAGCAGGGACACGAGGAAGAAACCGGGCTTTGCAAAATAACGCCGGCCTTTAATCTTCCAAGTCGTTATGTGCTTCATACTGTTGGCCCCATTATTTACACAAGCGTGGGAAAGCGCGAAAAGATTCTGCTTGCAAACTGCTACAAAAACTGCCTTGAAACTGCGTCTCAAAATCAGCTTGAATCGGTCGCTTTCTGCTGCATTTCAACCGGAGTATTCAGATTCCCTGCTGACCTTGCTGCTCAGATTGCAGTTGAGACGGTTGAAATGTGGCTGGCAGAAAATCCAGATTCCAGCGTGAAGAAGGTTGTCTTCAATGTCTTTGGAAATAAGGATCTGGAGATTTATCAGGGGCTTTTACTTTAGGGCGGGACGTCGATTACAATTCATGATAATAAGGACAGATGTTTTCAAAATGTCCGTCCTTCATTCTAAATCCCTTTGGAATTGTGCCCAGCTGAACAAAGCCCAGTCGCTCATACAAATGGCGGGCGTGAATATTGCTTTCTACAACAGCATTGAACTGAAGAACTCCATAGCCACATTTTTTTGCCTGGATAAGGCAGTCTTTTACAAGCTGTTCACCAATATGTTTTCCGCGGGCATAGGAAGCGACGGCATAGCTTGCATTACAGATGTGACCGCAGCGTCCAACATTGTTTGGATGAAGGATGTAAAGTCCATAAATTTTGCCATCTTCTTCTGCAACACAAGATAAGGTTTGTCCTGCAAAAAAAGCCTTGCCGCTTTCTGGAGTCAGCAGCTCTTCCTGCGGAAACGCAATTCCATCTTCTACAACCTCGTTCCAGATTTGAATCATTGCTGTAAGATCTTTTTCTGCGTATTTTCTGACTGTCATATAAACCCTTTTATTTAAATATAACAAAAAACTGACTCAGAGAAAATAACAAAAAAACACAGTTGAACGCTATAAAAATAATGAACTGGAGTTAGACTACCTGACTCTTACCCAGATTCCATCCCGTTTTTTATAAGTGTTTTCACCGCTCATAGTCCAGCTTCCGCTAATTCCATAAACTTTTGCCGTGAGTGTATGGGTGACTTTCATGTGCGAGGTGTCGCCATCCACACTGATTGAATAATCCTTTGTGTCCACTTTGAAGTAGTTTAGAGTTCCGTTCATGATTTCGCCAATGAACTCTTCGCGAGTCTGCTTTTTCCCGCTCATGTGGGTAAAGGTTAGGTTTTTGTCAAAGTATCGTTCCATTGCGGCCTGTCTTTTTTAATCATGGCATTGTTGATTGCTACATAGGCAGCATAAACTTCTTTTTCTTCTGTGGTCATTGGCGGAACTCCATTTCTTTGTTTTGATTCCTGGCCTGTGCAGACGGTAAGGGCCAGCACGAGCAGGAATATAAATGCGGGCAGTTTTTTCATCTTAGGCTTTTTCAAAATCAGGCTTCCATGCGACAAACTGAAGGAGTTGCTCGTCAGTGCGGTGGTAGTAACGCTCACCTTTGTCGAGCTTTGCGATTTCTGCCATTTCTTCGCCGGTCAGTTCAAAGTCCATGATGTTCAGATTGTCTTTGATGTGGTCAACGTTCTTGCTTCCAGGAATCACCACAAAGCCCATCTGAACATGCCAGCGTAAAATCACCTGGGCTGGTGTTTTGCCGTATTTTTTGCCCAGTTCAGCAAAAACAGGCTCCTGAATCAAAGACTTGTCGCCGTGTCCAAGAGGATACCAGCTCATAAGACGGATGTCATACTTGTCCAGAGTTATGCGTAAATTCTTCTGCGTAAAATATGGATGGGCTTCCACCTGAATGAACTGAGGGGCAATTTCCCATTTTGTCTCAAGTTCTTCTATATAGTTACCTTCAAAATTAGAAATGCCGATTGAGCGGGCTTTTCTTTCTTTCAGCGCCTTTTCAAGCTGACGGTAACCTGCAAGTCAGTTTCCGGCAGGCTGATGGATGTAGAGCAGGTCAACATAATCTACCCCAAGACGCTCAAGAGTTTCGTCAACAGCGTTCGGATTTTCGTATTCACTAGGCCAGAGCTTTGTAGAAAGAAAAACTTCGTTTCTTGCCGCGCCGCTTTCTTTGATTCCCCGACCGACAGCGCGCTCGTTTACATAAGCATTGGCAGTGTCGATAAGGCGGTAGCCCATCTTAAGAGCCTCGCGGGTGCTGTTCTGGGCATCTTTCGGTGAGAGCATAAATGTTCCAAGTCCGATTACAGGACAAGTAATTCCATTGTTAAGTTTGATTGTCTGCATGTTGACTCTCCTGTCACTCCGAACTTGATTCGGAATCTGAATCTTGAATCAAATGTATCATGGAAGTCTGCCTTTTCAATGGGCAGATTTTGACGATATGCGGGATAAGCGACAGATTTTGGAAAAGTGCCTAATAATGTGCGTAGGGCGTATATAAATAAATTGGGCGTTCCCGCCACAAGTGGCGGTCGGGCTTTCCGCTATTCCGCTATCGCTTCAGCCTCTTCACTTCGTTGCGGTGGCCGCCTTCGGCGTGGCTACAATCCCTAACGCAGAGATGCGTAAGAAATTAAAAAATCCCCTGTCGGAGCTGGCTTTGCAGACGAAGGGAATTTGCTTCATGTTCAGGCTTGCATCTGTTGCAACAAAGATTAGCAGCCGTGAATTAATTTTATGTCGCAGTTGTGAGTCTCTGCGAGACTGATATTGAGTACAAATTGTTTTTGCGCTACCTCAAGAAGCTGTACTTACTTCCTTGTGTAGCTCACATCAGACAGCTCTTTTTTAAGCTCGGCACTTGGGTAAAAAGGACACGCAGGTTCTTAATATCGTTCGAACTTACGTCCTCTGCCTTCTCGTGCCCAATCGAACTGAACGAGAGCTTAAATATTCCAAACTTGTTCAGTCTGATGCGGTTAGAACTTTTCAGGTACTGCGGCATCTTATCCAAGAAACTCTCGATAACTGCTACAATATCTGCCGGGGTCAGCGTGCAGGACTTGGAAATTTCCTTAGCCAATGCATTGACATCGATTTCCTCGCCGTACTCAGCCGACGCATAATACTTAGAATCCGCTTCTCGGTTGAGCGGGTTCTGTCTCTTTGTTACAGAATACATCATATAATGTATCCTCCATGATTAAACTACTTTTGAAGTACCGTATAAGCACCTCCGCTAGCGATTTTTTTCTCTGGGAACTCCGACGGAGCCCATATCTTCGGCCGAAAGATACGTCTTAAAAGATAATAAATTCTGGTCACAGTCGGCAAGTATTTTTTCTGAAAAATTTACGGAAGTTGTCGCGAAATTCTCAGTGAGTTTTGCTCAAAAAGTCACTGAGTTTTTTTAAATTCTCACTGACTTTTAAAAAATTCTCAGTGAGAATTTGGAGAAAACTTGGCGTGTTTGTTTAATAGAATATTTATTCGAATGTTAAATCAGTATCAGCTTTCGCATAAACATCAAGTTTATTTTCAATAGTAATTCTGTTTACAATCCATTGTGAGAAAGTACATCGTTGGATAAACTCTTCAATTCTGTTTATTCCATTCATTTCTTTTAATGTTATAACTATTCCAAATCTAACTTTTGGTCTAGAACCTGTATTAGTTCTTTCTTTTGAAGTTAGACATATGCCCCAATAGTTTGAATTAAAGTTTTTTTTGGGAATAAGTCTTTTTTTTAGACTTTCTCGGATTATTTTTACATTATCCCATTTTCTGTAGTCGTCTCTAGCATTTTCTTCTGTAATCCATGCAGTATTTTTTGCATCTTGTAAGTCATTGTTTATTGATTCGATTCCCGATTCTGATACTCGTCCAAATTGCATGTTTAATTCTGTATTTGTGTAATCCACACCTTGATTTCTTGAGCAATCAGGAAAATAACACAATGTCGCTTTTGCTATGAATGGGAAAAAGCCCTTTTCCATAGGGACAGGAATGGTGTTGTTATAAGTTTTATAGTTGTCACAGATTCCATTGATAACAAATTTTATTTCATCATTTTGAGATTGGATAATATCAGAGATTTTTATAGGTACAACTCCATAACCGATTGTATCATTAATATTGTCATTTTTATTCCATTGAATTGCAGAATCAATAATTAATGCTTTTGCAACTTCTCTTGTCATTCCCATAATATGTATAAGATATGCAAGTTTCCTAGAAATCCAGGGAGCAGCAAAAGATGTTCCCGTGTTTTTTACGTCACCCTTTAGACCATTATATACAGTAAGTTCCTTATCTTTGTCGCCTCCATAATAACTTACATCGGGTTTCTTATAAAAAGAGAGAACTGGTCCTCTTCTTGAATATGAAGCTGGAGCTTTACTAAAATCAACCGAATTAACTACTAATGAATTTATAGAATCTGCAGGTGAGCCTATAAAAGTCTGGTTTAATTCTTTGTTTTTATTTGTTCCAGCAACTACAAAAATTATATCATATTTGTATTGTAATTTATCCAATAGATAAGCCACAGGGGATATGAAATTTTTTTCTATTTCAAACATTGAGCCGAGACTTAAATTCCAAACTTTTATTTCAGTATTATTGGCAACTATTTCTTCTATACAATTTAATACTGTATATGCACTAAATCCATTTGCTGTGCCTACTCCGAAATGTCTTACTTTAAAGTGTCCACACCCATCGTCAAGTTCTGGATTTAAGGATGGACCGTCAACAATAATAGAAGATACATAGGTTCCATGCAGTGTATCATTTACTGTATGAGGAATTTCAGGTGAAAGCATATCTTTGAAGTCAACCCAAGGACTAAAATAAACACTCTCGTCAAATCCAGTATCAATTACACCGATGATTGGTTCTCCTTTTGGAAGCCGTATGGTTCTTTCTGTTGTAAAATCTTTTGAAATAAATTCATCAGAAGTAAGCGTTGAGAGATCTTTGACAGACATTGCAATTAAATAGGGAGCCTTTGCTTTTAATTCTGCATATTGAGCTGCGGTTAAATATAATGTATAGTCATCAATTATTTTTCCACGCTTATAATCAATATTTAGATTTTGCAGAATTTCCTTAGCCGTTTTTCCTGTATTATATAAAGTTACAATTGTTGGCTCTTCATAAGTCTTTCTTTCTGCATCAATATCTAAGCGTTCTATATAATAGGAATCAACTATACATCCAATAAAGGATGTCTTACTGATGGCAGAGCCTATTTTGATTTTCTTAAGGTTTATTTTTGTGAGGGTGTCATTTGTAATTTTGTTCCACCCCCTGTTTTTCATTATTTCCGTACATAATTTTAATTTATCAGAAGCGGATTTCATTTCCTCAATGGAGAGACAATATGTAATGATATGTTTTATAGGATTTGTTTCTGTAAATTTTGCGCCTACAATTGTATTTTTATGAGGATGAAATAATTCTTGTATCCGATTGCTTTTTGCAACTATCTTGTTATAGTAAACAGTAAGTAATTTATCATTCAAGAGTGTGTCACTTGACCAAAAATTTATTACTGTCTGAATTTGATTTATTAATAGATTCAACTTTTCCAATGAAACAGATTCATTTATATCATTACCAGGAAGTTTTCGAGCACCAAAGGATTGAGAATTTTTTCTAGATTCGAAATGCCCTTTGAGCTGCAATAAGTCATTCATATTTACATCTCCTGTAATTGTCGTGAAACATGGCTTTTAGAAATGCCTGTAAGAATTTCTATTTCTCTTACTGTAAAATTATGTTCTTGTAAATCTTTTAGGTTATTTGGTTCTTTCCTGTTATATTTTTATAAAGTTTGACCAGATAATCAAATTCTTCCCCAATTGTGCTAAAAGCCAGCGATGTCTTTATAAGATTTTTTAGTTCACCTGGATAAGGCAATTTTGGCATAAGTGCCATAATCTTTCTAAATAGTTTTTTGTTTTTTCCAGCCCCTTTAATTTTGGGTAGATAGTAATCAAGTATTATATCTGCAATCTCAAGCAAATCGTCATTTGTATAACGATTAAAATCAATAATTGTATCAAACCTGCGGGACAGAGCTTTGTCAAAATTTGAAAAAAGATTTGTAGTCGCTATAAGAACAATTTTTTCATTCAGCGTATCAAATCCCTTTAATATTGAAGATGTAGCACGCCCCATTTCTCTTAAATCATTTGTATTCGTCCTGTCCAACGCAATCGCATCAATTTCGTCAAACAGTATGACTACCTTTTCTGGATGTGATAGGTTATTCAGTTCATCAAATACAGTTGCAATGTTTTTTGAAGTTTGTCCCAACTTGCTGTCAATGATGGAATCAAAATCAACCGAATAAAGTTCTCTTTCTAATAGTCTTGCAACCTGCTTTGCAGATTCTGTCTTACCTGTTCCAGGGGCTCCGTGAAAGAGGAATTTATTTATTCCGATATTATGTCCTACCGCATTTACAAGTCCTATTAAATCATCTTTTATTACCTCTGGTAGAGGAAGCGGTTCTTGTGTGGGAATAATTTTCTTGAAAAAATCAGATTTTCCTTCCAGCATCTGTGGCACAAACGTATTTAAGCCTGAGAGCAATGACAGAATGTATTCTGAGAGCTGGACATCACCCTCGGAATCAAATTCCTTTGCTATTTGATATGCCTGGGCTCTAAATCCTGCATCGTTATTTTCTGAGTAACACTTAATAAGATTTAAAACATCTTTCTTTTTCATATTACGCCATCCACAGAAATCATTATATATTATAATGGGACAAAATGTCAATTTTAAGGGACATGAATTGACAAAAAAACTTTTTTCTGTATTATGTGATTGGCATTCTGTAGATAGTAAAAATGTTGACGATAGGAGATTATTGAAATAATTATGAGTTTAATAGAAGACGGCGTTAGAAAAGGCTTAATTTCAATTTCCGAAGATAAAAGTCGAATAACATATATAAATCAAAATAAAACACGCAATTACAATAATCCAGAAGAAAAGGTTCAGGCAGAAATATTTCTTCAATTAGTACAAACTTATGGCTACAGTGCAGAACGCATAAAAATGTTTGTTCCTGTAACAATGGGAAGAGAAGTAAAAGAAGCTGATATTATTGTTTATAAAGATGATGCTTGTCTTGAACCGTATATTTTAGTTGAATGCAAAAAAGAAGAAGTCTCGGAAGCAGAATTTTCACAAGCAGTCGAACAGGCTTACAGTTATGCTTTTGCTCTGCCCGGCGAAGTGAAATATGTATGGGTAACTTCAAAAATCAGACAAGAATATTTTGAGGTAGATAAAACAAAAAATTCTCGTAATAGACTGCCAGATATTCCTCAGTTCGGTGTTACAACAGTTGCGAATTATAAATATGTATATGGAGCAGAATACTTACCGGAAGAAAAAGGAAAACAGAAATTTTTCGGCTTATCCGTAATTGAGCAGTCCGAATTAACAAAGCGTTTTAAACAGGCTCACGATGCTTTATGGGCTGGTGGACAGCTGAATCCTTCAGAAGCATTTGATGAATTGGATAAATTGATTTTCTGCAAGATTTGGGATGAGCGAAAAGATAGACGCATGGGCGAGCCTTATGATTTTCAGATTATTACAGAAACAGAGCCAAAATCCGAGAAAGGTGATTCCGAGGAAACTAAAAAGCAGAAGGAAATAAAACGAAGAAATAAAGAAAATGAAACTTTATACAAGCGCGTAACTGCATTGTATGAAGAAGGTCGTAAAAAAGATGCAGAGGTCTTCCGTGATAACATCCGACTTACTCCAGAAAAAATCCGAACTGTTGTAGGTTATCTTGAGAATGTAAATTTAAGCGATACTGATTTGGACAGCAAAGGACGTGCTTTTGAAACTTTTATGACTGATTATTTTAGAGGAAACTTCGGTCAATATTTTACGCCTCGTCCTATTGTTGATTTTGCGGTTAATGTGCTTCCAATTAAAAATGAATCTAAAGTTCTTGATACATCTTGTGGTAGTGGAGGATTTTTGTTATACGCATTGGATAAAGTAAGAAAACAAGCAACCGAGTTTTATCCAAATTACAAAAATGATACAAAACAGTATGACAGATGGTATAAGTATTGGCATGATTTTGCATCAAACAATCTTTATGGTATTGAAATTAATGAGCAGATTTCTCGCGCCGCAAAAATGAACATGATTATTCATGATGACGGTCATACAAATGTAATTACATCTGACGGTCTTGTTGATGAAAAACATATTGAGGAATATACAAAGAATCAAGGTTTTAAATACAACTCATTTGATTTTATTGTAACAAATCCACCGTTTGGAAGCACAGTTCGTCAAACTGAAAAAGCATATTTAAAAACTTACAAACTGGGAAAAAAAGAGGATGATTGGCTCGCTCTCAAATCAAGTCCAGAAACGATTCGTGAGAATCAAAATACAGAAATTCTTTTTATTGAACAGGGCTATAATTTTTTAAAACCGAATGGCTATATGGCTATTGTAGTTCCTGACGGAATTCTTACAAACAGCAGCTTGCAATATGTTCGCAATCAAATAGAAAGCTGGTTCAGAATTGTTGCCGTTGTTTCCATGCCACAAACCGCATTCATGGCAACAGGTGCGGGTGTAAAAAGCTCTGTTCTTTTTCTTAGAAAATGGGATAAAACTCATGAAGAGGAATTTGAAAATAAGAAAAAAGAAATAGAGCAAAAAATCCTGGCAGATTCGCATTACAAAGAACAAATTGAAGCATGGAATGCAGAAAAGACTAAAAAACAAAAAGAAAAAGTTTCTGAATTAGCAGAAAAACTTGGTGTTTCAAGTTCAGAAGCAAAAAAAACAGAAGAATACAAACAGTGGAATTTAGAATTATCTGAAGAATACCGGGAAAAGATTGATAATCTTAAGGGAGAACTTGCAGAAAATTATCTTGAATCCAAACAGTCAGAATTGCCAGATTATCCAATTTTTATGGCGATTGCAGAAGATATTGGTTATGATGCGACAGGAAAGCCGACTGGCAATAATGAACTGATTGAAATTGGAAATGAGCTTAGAAAGTTTATTGAATCATTATAGTGGAGCGAATCATGGTAAAACTAACAGGAATCGTTGAAGATGTTTTTGGTGGTCGCACAGTTTTTTAGAGGTTATGCAACTTTAAGAACTTTATATGAATTATCAATACCAGGCTTCTATCAAAGAAATGAATGCAAAGAGCGTTTTTCAGAGATAATAAATTTCTTTAGAAATTCTTCTTTCACTTTTTTCCCAGAATTACTGTTTGGATGGCAAATAGAGGATAATGAATTTCTAAAAAAATTAAAAGGGGAACAACCACAAGGAAGTATAAAACTTCCAAATGGAATAGAAATTAAAAAAGCAAAATTTTCATTTCAACAAAATATTGGAGAGGAACCTACTACAAAAGTAATATCAATTTTAATACCTGAATCAGCACCCTTTTTTACACGAATTGATGGAAATCATAGACTTTCTGCACTAAAAGATATATATGAACAAGAAAAACAGGCAGGTGTAAAAGATAGTCTGTTAAATATGTATGTCCCGTTTTCTATTTTGATTCAAATGAAAAATGATGAGGCACAGAAATATGAACAAGCTTTTTTTTATTTGATAAATGCAAAAAGTGTACCATTGACAGATGAAGAAAATTTAAGAGCTATTTTAGCTGAAGATTATTTTACTGATGCAGAAAAGAAATCCCTGTTAGGTATTGATAATTTATTGACTTTAAATGAAGTAATCGAACGGATAAAGAATCAAAAAGAGTTTAAAATTATTAAAGATGTATTTAATGATGAGATATATACTTTTTCATTAAATATTATTCAATCTCTTCCTGATGGCACCGTAGATAAGATTTATGAGTCATTGGAATACATTAATGAGTTATATGAGAAAAACGAAATTCAAGAATCACTTAAAATTATATATTTAGTCTTAATTGCTTATAGAGCAGAACACGATAATGATGATTTACAAAAATTTCTTAAGTGGTTAACAACAACAAAAACGAATCATGTAGATTTTAGTAATGTAAAAAGTATTCTAGAGTCATATGAAAAAAATTTCTCAAAAGTGTATAAAGTATTTGTTGCTATGCCTTATATTTCATTCAAAAGGGTAAATGATTTTAATAAACTTTTTAAGGAAGTTTTAGATGAAATATCAAGAAATCAACCTTATAAACTTGAATTAATTCCAATAATGCGTTTTAGAGGTGAATCACAAAGAATTGATCAGCGTCTTATACAAAAAATAAAGGAATGTGATATTTTTATTGCGGATTTATCAGAATGCAATTCGAATGTAGTTTTTGAAGTTGGATTGGCGGAAGGAAATGATAAACCTAAGATTTTAATAAAATTAGATGAAGATAATAGCAAAGTCCCATTTGATGATGCAAATCTTGATGTAAAAAAACAAGTGCCTTTCGATATGGATAAATTGCAGTGGATTCCATATTCATCGACTGGTTATTATAACGATATAAAATCAATTATGAAAAATAATATACCAGAAATTCTTGTTAACAGATTTGGACTTATTCGGAAGGTGAACTGATGAACATATTCCAAATAAATCGTTCTGATATAGAAGACCGTTTCGATCCTCCTTATTACAAAGACAAGCCAGATTTCTCAAAATTTATAAAACTTTCAAAGATTGCAGTTGTAAAAGGTGGTAAGCGTATTCCATTAGGTATGTCATATACAACAGAACAAACAAATTATCTTTACCTTCGCGTAGCAGATATGTTGGATGGAGATATTGATTATTCTACTCTCAATCACATCGGAAACGATGTATTTGAAATATTGAAAAGTTATGAAATCTCGAAAAATGATATTGCGTTATCAATTGCTGGAACAATAGGTAAGGTTATTTTCTTAAAAAATATTCCTCAGAATAATAAAATAATTCTTACAGAAAATTGTGCAAAAATACAAATAAAAGATACATCTGTATTGTCACAGTATTTAGCTTTATTACTGATTCTAAACATCACTCAAAAACAAATTGAATTGAACTATATACAAACAACTATTCCAAAATTGGGACTTGATCGGATTAGAAATTTATATCTACCACCTATTCCGCCTCTATCAGTTCAACAAACTATAGTTGATTTATATACAAATGCACAGAATCAAAGAAAAAGAAAATTGGAAGAATCTCAAAAACTTCTTGAAAGTGTAGATGATTATCTTTTTGCTGAATTAGGAATTGAATTGCCATTGGAAGATAACAAACTGAAAAATAGAATATTTATATCGTCTTTTCATAATTTAACAGGGGGCAGAATAGATCCTTTTGCAAATACACCTGTTTTAGAAAAACTTCGCTCAAGTTTAAATAATTCATCGTTCATATATTTGAAAGATGCTGTAACAGAGACAAAATTTATAACAACAGAAATATCCTCTTCTGATACATATATCGGACTTGAGAATATTGAAAGCAACACTGGAAATTATATTAAAACAGATGAAAAAGAAACGATAAGCAGTGCATTGCTTTTTGAGAGAGGTCAAATACTCTTTCCTAAACTACGTCCATATTTGAATAAAGTTTATCTTGCAGAGTTTAACGGCTTATGTTCAACAGAGTTTCATGTTTTTAATGCAAAAAATATGGATTCTAATTTTTTACATTATTGCCTTCTTTCAAGAATCACATTGGAACAGACTTCAAATTTAATGACAGGAAATACTTTGCCAAGATTGCAATCTTCGGATATCGCACATATTTTGATTCCGTATCCACCATTTGAAAAACAAAGAGAAATTGCTAAACATATTCAAGAAATCCGCAATCATGCAAAACAATTAAAAAATGAAGCTGACATGATTCTACAGGAAGCAAAACAGAAAGTCGAAAGAATGATTTTGGGAGATGAGCAATGAATGAAATTCTTGGAAAAATAGTTGATAAGGGAGAATCTCTAACAAATAATCCTCATGCTGTTTTTAACTTCTTAGAAATCTTCTATCTTTTAGATATTGTTTCAGTAATTGTATTTAAGAAGAATATTTGTAGTTTTGTGGAAAAAGATTTTTCGCTCATATTCAAGCCTGAATATTTTCTATTTATTACTATTTTTCTGCTTCTCCTTTTCACTTTATATTTTATTTCTTCTATGGCCAGATTATTTCTTTCAAAATTATTTATTGATGTTACAATCAAAATAGATGATTTTTTTCATAAAGATAGACATGGTGCTTTATGGAGTATTTATTCTTTAGAAAAATTTGCTAGAGAAAATAATAAAACTGTTTTGTATGAAAAAGTATGTGAACAACAAAAAAAATCTGTAAACTTAGTCAAAACAGTTAGATTTTAATTTTCTTTTAGGTGCTACTTTTTTTATTTCATATTGCAGTGTGCAGAAGTTTGGGTTCAAATTATCTTTCTAGCTTTTATTTACTACATAAGAGTAGACAATCCTTGCTGCTATTTGCTTTTTTGTGTTTTTGCAGATTTTCATTATGGTTATAATACTTTTACGCTTTTTGCATAGTTTCTTATCGTTATCTGAATATTATGTAGAACATATTGCAAGCCCTGAATATGATAATTTTATTAAAGAGAAAAATTGAAAGAATATGATTAAGGCTTGGAGTTCGGCAACATGGAATCCTAACGAAAATAAACACGAGTTTGTTCATAAATACCTCTTCCGTTTATGAAGCAAACGTTAATGTACTAATAATTTTAGGAGAAAACATTATGCCCACAGAAAACAAAAGCGAAATCGTAATATTCAAAACCTCAGATGAAAAAGTATCTATCGATGTCCGATTTGAAGGCGAAACTGTCTGGCTTACAATAGATGACATGGCCTCCTTGTTTGAAAAGTCCCGCTCAACAATAAACGAGCATATTTTGAATATTTTTGAGGAAGGAGAGCTTGAAAAGGAAACTTCCGTGAGAAAAATCGGAAATTCCGATTTTTCTACTAAGCCGACTAATTACTACAATCTTGATGTCATTATTTCTGTAGGCTATAGGGTAAAGTCGTTAAGAGGTACTCAATTCCGCCAGTGGGCGACTAAGCGGCTTAACGAATATATCCGAAAAGGCTTTACGATGGACGATGAGCGGCTCAAGCTGGCTGGCGGAGGAGATTATTGGAAAGAACTTTTAGCCCGCATCCGCGATATCCGTTCTTCTGAAAAAGTGATGTACCGTCAGGTTTTGGATTTGTATGCTACGAGCGTTGATTATAATCCGAAGTCGTCCGAGTCAATCGCATTTTTCAAGATGGTTCAGAACAAGCTTCATTATGCGGTAAACCGCCAGACCGCAGCGGAAATAATCTACGACCGCGCAGACAGCGAAAAGAATTTTATGGGGCTTACTTCATTCAAGGGGGCAGATGTAACTCTTGAAGATGTCCGTATAGCAAAGAATTATCTTTCAGAAAAGGAACTTAAAAAATTGAATGCACTTGTTTCTGCTTTCTTCGATATAGCAGAGTATCAGGCTGAAAACCACAACGAAATGCACATGAGCGATTATGTGGAGCAGCTTGACCGCACGATTCAGTCTGTTGGTGAAGAGGTTCTGGAAGGTGCAGGGAAAATCAGCCACAAAAAAGCTATGGAAAAAGCAGAAGGAGAATATCGTAAGTATCAGGTAAAGACACTCTCTTCTGTAGAAAAGGCATATATCGAAACTCTGAAAGAATTGAAACAGATTGAGAGTAATTCCAAGCGTTAGGGATTGTAGGGGCGGCGTAGCCGTTGCCGATAGGCAATGAAGTGCGAAAGCACGGAACCCCGAAAAGCCCGACCCCGCGTGAGCGGGGGAACGCCCAGATTCACCTTTTAATAATTCGCATTACGTCTATCTTTATTTATCGTAGCCAGCCGACTCATCTCGTCATCAGTCAAAGAAAAATCCCAGACGCTTGCATCTTCGATGATGTGCTTTTCGTTGGAGCTGCCGGGGATTGCAATATTGCCTGCCTGCAGGTGCCAGCGGATGATAATCTGAGCGGAAGACTTTCCGTGAGCCTTTGTAATTGCGATGATTGTAGGGGCATTGAAAAGTGTCTGGGTGTCACCGCGGCCGCCGAGTGGAAACCAGCTTTCCATAACTGTGCTGTACTTTGCAATGTGGGCCTTCATTTTTCCGCTCTGGTGGTATGGATGGGTTTCGTTCTGCAAAAGGGCAGGCTTAATGCTTGTCGCTTTTACAAGGCGGTCAAAATCATCCGGCTCGTAGTAGTTTGAAAGTCCGATTGAACGAAGCTTTCAGGCCTTTACCGCGCGTTCCATTGCCTTGTAGGCATCAACATCATTTCTTGGCTGAGAGTGGTGAAGAATCATCAGGTCAATGTAGTCCAGCCCCAGGCGTTTGAGCGAAGCGTCCACAGCTGCATCTCCGTTTGAAAAATCACTGGTCCACATTTTTGTGGTAACAAAAATGTCTTCGCGCTTGCAGATTCCATCTTTAATGGCCCGTCGGATTCCGCGGCCAACGCCTTCTTCGTTTCCGTAAATACGTGCGGTGTCAATCAGTCTCATTCCAGCTTTGAGTGCCCAGTAAACAGAGTTTTCTGCCTGGTCTGACGAAAGATAAAATGTTCCGATTCCAAGAACTGGCATTTCATGTCCGGAGTTCAGCTTTACAGTACCTTTCTTAAGATCAAAGGCCGGAGCCTCTGCAAAAATCGAAGCTGTCATCATAGAAAATACTCCTGCAATTAAAAATGTTTTCAGACCTCTTTTCATGCAAGTCTCCTACTTTCCCAGTTTACCCAGCCAATCCTGAACCGCCTTTTTCGCGGCGCTTCTGTTGGTCTGGGCAACCTTTCCCTGAACGGCAAGGCCTTTTTCTACGGTTGCGTTTTTGCAGGTTGAACGGATGCGGCTTTCTGTTCCGGCCAGTCCGCTTCCTTCGTGGGTGCAGAACGGGATAATTGTTTTTCCGCTCCAGTCGTGGGCTTCGAGGAATGTGTAAACCGGCATTGGCATGTCTCCCCACCAGTTTGGATAGCCGATGTAGATTGTGTCGTAAGCTGAGATATCTATGTCAGATTTTAGAGCAGGTCGGGCTTTTTTGTTTTGCTCGTCTTTTGCAATCTGAGTAAGGCGGCTGTAGCTGTCGGTTGGATAAGGCTTTTGAGTTTCGAGTTCAAAAAGCTCTGAACTGGTTTCTTCTGCAATGAACTTTGCGATGATTGAAGTGTTTCCTTCTTTTATGTTTCCAACGTTATACTGTTCGCCAGCGAGCGAAAAATAAACTACCAGTGATTTTCCCATTTGAGTCTCCTTTGAAAATCCGTTTGAACTTTTGTTTTGTGCGGAAAGCGAACCTGCAAGTAAAGTCGCTGCCATTACGATTGAAAAAAGTGATTTTAGTTTCATTTGAAAACTCCTATTCTTTTTGTTCGTCTGGATTGAGCATCTTTATCACCTTCGCAGGCACTCCTCCCACAACCGCATAATCCGGCACGTCCTTTGTAACGACCGCTCCCGCCGCAACCACTGCATATTCGCCGATTGTGACGCCGGGACAAACAGTAACGTTCATTCCAAGCCAGGCATTCTTTTTGATAACGACTTTGCCGTAAGTGTATTTTGTGTGACGTTCATTAAAGTCGTGGTTGATTGTTGCAATGCGAAGACCCGGCGCAACCATAACTCCGTCGCCGAACTCGATTCCACCAGAAGCCGACAGAATTGCCGAATGGTTAATGAAGACGTTTTTTCCGAACTTAACGCGGTTTCCAAAGTCGCAGATAAAAGGAGTGAGAATGCGCACGTCGTCGAGTTTACGTCCGAAAAGCTCTTCAAGGTCAGAAACATAACTTTCGTCATCGGGCATTTTTGCGTTCGCAACCGCGCAGAGTTTTCTAGCTCTCATCATTTCGCTGACTGCTTCCTTAAAATAAGGCTCACGAACATCTGTCGGTCCGCCTTTTTCCATAAGTTCATAAACATAGCCTGGGGTGTATTCCATAGTTTCCTCCTGTGTACATCTGCATTATAAGCGACATCTGTCTATTTTCTATGGGCAAGTTGCGTTATAATGGTGTTTAAACGACAGAATTAGGAAATGTGACTAGAAAAAGGGCATGTGACTATAATTTTGTGGGTTTCGTGGTAAAATAAATAATATTAGATTCTGCTTTGGAGATTAGCATATGGCACAAAACATTGAACCATATCGGCAGACTGTGCAAGCCTGCTTGAAAGATAAAACTTACTATATTGATTTCTATCAGCGTGAATATGTTTGGAGTATGGAAACTGTGAAAGTTTTACTCGAAGATATTTATGAAGTATTCGAACAGTCATATTTACCTGTAAAAGATGCAGAAATGACATCGGAAGTTATGGAAAAATTCAATTGGTATTATATGAATGTTTTTATCACAAATAAAATAAATAATAAAACTTATATTGTTGACGGACAGCAAAGACTTTCAACGCTTACGCTGATTGCCATAAAACTCTATAAAATGGCTAAAAAGCAATTTCATAAAAATCTGTTGCGCAGTTGTATCTGTGGACAAGACTATTTTGAGGGAGATATTTATTGTATTGATAACTATAAGCGAAAAAAAGCAATGGACTCAATACTGAATGAAACGGAATTTGAATTGCCGTATCAAAATCAGACAGAGCAAACTTTGATTGAGCGGTATAATGATATTTCTGCATATATCGACAAAAAGACCATGGATGAAAAGGAACTGGAAGCTTTTATTTACTATTTTCTAAACAAACTAGTTCTTGTTGAATTGAGCATAGACAATCAGGATGATACAGCTATGGTTTTCGAGGTGATTAATGACCGTGGCGAAGCACTGAGACCTTTTGAAATCCTAAAAGGAAAACTAATCGGTGCATTGCCAAAGTCAGATACAGATAATTATTCAGAAATGTGGGATGCTTCCTTGCATCGCATAAACGGAATTGAAGACCAATTCTTTATTAATTATTTAAAATCGCGTTTTATATTTAAGCGAAATTCAGATAAAGAAAATCTTATCAATAATGCATATCATCGTTATATTTTTGACGATAAAGAAGATTCGAAAACTCTTGGCTTCAGAAAAACTGATGCAAATAGAATTTTTTCAATCAAAAAGTTTATTGAAGAAGATCTTGTATACTACTCAAGATTGTATGCAAAGATAACAGAGAATAAAGATGAGTTTTTGAAATATAGTAACGAAATTCATAAACTTGACGGACAATATCAACTTATTTTGTCAGCTTGCAAGATAAATGATTCTGAAGAAGATGAAAAAATTCATCTAATCGCAAAGGAGTATGATCGTCTACATATGCTTTTGCGTATGAACGGCGTTTATGACAGTAATGATTTTCACAGTATTTCATATAGTCTAAACGAAAAATTAAAAAATCTCCCTATTACTGATTACCGCACAGTATTTAATACCGCGATAATTGCTAGGATAAACGAAGCAACGAATACTACAAATACATCTTCTGTTTTAGATTACACTCGATTTTCACAAATCGGTTATGGGAAAAATATTGATCAAACAGCTCTTTACTATTTGCTTGCTCGCGTTGAAAACTTTATTTGCTCGAAGATAAATCAAACGGCTGAGCATGATGTATACTATATGTCCATAAAACATTCGAATGTTAATGGATATCATATTGAACATATTTTTTCTGACAATGATGAAAACAGAGGATATTTCTCAAGCGAAGAGGAATTCTGGAACGAGCGGAATGGAATAGGTGCACTACTTCTCTTGAAAGGACGTATGAATATCAGTTCAGGAAATGAATCCTATAGAGAAAAGTTGAAAACCTATTCAAATGGAACTATATGGGCAAAAACATTGTGCAACACTTGGTATCATACAAATCCTGATTTTACAGATTTTAATAAATGGCTTAAAGCAACCACCAATAAAGAGTTTATTCCGTATGATTCTTTTACAATTCAATCTATGAAAGAAAGATCTCAACTATTGTATAAGCTTGTAAAAATTATTTGGGAAGTTGACAGCAAAGGAGCATCAGAATGATTCAAAATCAACAATCCGCTAACAAAATATCCTATACCGTCGCTTGTGTTAGTAGTTTTGCAGCTGCACACAATCTATCAAAAAAAGATGCGTTCTTGTATCTTTACGGAAATAAGGCAATCGCTTTTTTAAAAGAAAATTACGATGTTGAACACACACTGTCGCTTGATGACGCGGTTGAAGACATGACGGAAATATGCCGCAAGAATGGGGGAGTCCTATGATTTTGTACCACGGGAGCAATGTTGATGTAAAAGAAATCAACCTAAAAATCTGTAAACCATTCAGGGACTTCGGAAAGGGATTTTATCTTACCGACATTCGAAGTCAGGCAGAAAGCATGGCAAAGCGAACTTCACGGATAAAAGGAGGAACTCCTGTTTTAAACCTTTATGAAATTGATGATAATTTTATTATGAAGCATAATCTGAGGGTTAAAGATTTCGCTTCGATTCCGACTGAAGAATGGGCTTTATTTGTAATGAACAACCGTAACCGAAATTTTTCTGACCTGCAGAATTCCCTTTGTAACCAGGATTGTAAATACGATATTGTTCACGGACCTGTCGCAGACGATGCCATGGCAATCCTTTTTCAACAATATGAGCAAGAATTTATCGACCTGGAAATGTTAAAAAAACGTATGACTATAAGGAACTTTCCATGCAGTATTCTTTTCACACGGAAAAAGCGGTTTCCTTGCTAAAAAAAGTGAAGGTGATTTATGGATAAGACAGACAAATCAGACTGGCTCATTGACTCTCTTACAAAAGAAATCGCAGGTTTCATTGTTGAGGATGAGAATGTCGAGTATGATGAGGCTTTACGAAAACTGTATTCATCAAAGCTGTTTGAAAAACTCTCAGACAAAGAGACTGGCTTATACCGTGAGGGAGCGGCATATGTATATCAGTATTTTTTAGAAGAGAACCAATGACCGAACCCAAACTCGATCCACGCATAATACGCACAAAGGAAGCGATTCAGAGCGTTTTTAAGAGAATGGTCTGCGAGATGCCTTATGAAAAAATCACCGTAAAAGCTATTACCGAAGTTGCAAAAATCAACCGCAACACTTTTTATCTTCATTACACTTGCGTGGACGATGTGCTTGCTGAGATTCAGGCGAAGCATTCAAGCGAATACAGCGCGATTGTCTCTAGATTTGACCAGCTTAAGGATACGGACAAATTGGTACGCTCCTTTTTTGAATACATGGAAGCGCAGGACGATTTTTTCAAGCGTGTTACCTGCGACAGCCGTTTTGACTATATCCGCGAAAGAATGCAGAACAAGGTCACAAAACAGGCTGCGGAGTCGCATCCCCTCAAAGGGTTGGACCAGAGCGTGCGCAACATCCTTTTGACTTTTAATAACTGCATTGTTCTGCTTTACCGCCAGTGGGTTGCCGACGGGCGAAAGATTCCAATGGAAGAAATGATTGAGCTTGCGACGACTCTGCTGGAAAATGGGATGAAAGGATTTAGGAACAATTAAAACTGCCTCCATTTGTAAAACTCTCAAATTAAAAACACAGTCATATTGACAATCATCTATGTATCATTTATAGTACAACATATAGATATTTATCAATATGAGGTAAAGTATGAATGCATCAGAAATAGCTCTTATCTGCAAGGCTTTGGGAGATGAAAACCGTCTCAAGATTATAAAAATGCTCTCAGGTGGCGAATTATGTGCCTGTAAAATTCTTGACGCTTTTAATATCACTCAGCCAACTCTTTCTCATCACATGAAGATTCTTACAGAATGTAATCTTGTTAATTCACGAAAAGAAGGCAAGTGGACTTATTATTCAATAAATTGCGAAAAGTTCTCGGAGTTTAAAAGTGCCGTCTCACAGTTTACCTGTAAAGCTTCACTTGAGAAAAAATCAGTAGGAAAATGCTGTTGTAAGGATTAGATGTTATGGGCAATTTTATTCAAAACCAGATTCTTGGGATGCAGTGGCTAAAAACTCTTATCGGGAAAATGTTAGTGGCTGCCGGACTTGATGTCGAAAGCCGCTTTGGTGGAAGCCTTCACTTTTTCCTTTATGATGTAATTAAAATCACAATTCTTCTTTTTGTGCTGATATTTTTGATTTCGTACATTCAGTCATATTTTCCGCCAGAGCGAAGTAAAAAAATATTGTCGCACTGCAAGGGATTTTCTGCCCGCATAATTGCAGCCCTTTTGGGAACGGTGACATCCTTTTGTTCTTGCTCTTCAATTCCTCTTTTTATGGGATTTACGACAGCAGGGCTGCCGCTTGGAGTTACCTTTAGTTTTTTGATTTCTTCTCCTATGGTTGATTTTGCATCGCTCATTCTTTTAACAAGCATTTTTGGCTGGAAGATTGCGATTGCTTATGTTGTTCTGGGACTTGTAGTTGCTGTTGCAGGCGGAACAATAATAGAACATCTTCATATGGAAGATCAGGTTGCTGATTTTATTCGTAATGGAAAAAGCGTTTGCCTTGCAGAAGAAAAGCTTTCGCAGAAACAAAGGCTCATTTCTGCATTGCACTCTGTTTCCGATACTCTCAAAAAAGTCTTTCCATATATTCTTTTGAGTGTGGCAGTGGGCGCGATAATTCATAACTGGATTCCTGAGAACTGGATTGTCAGCCTGCTTGGTAAGAAAAATCCGCTCGGCGTAATTCTTGCAGTTTTTGCGGGCATTCCCATGTATGCAGATATTTTTGGCTGTATTTCAATTTCGGAAAGTTTGCTTGCAAAGGGCGCGCTTTTGGGAGTTGTCCTGAGTTTTATGATGGCAGTAACGACTTTGAGTTTGCCTTCGCTGATTATGCTTAAAAAGGCGATAAAAACAAAGCTGCTGGTAACTTTTGTTTCAATCTGCGTAGCTGGAATAATTCTTGTAGGTTATTTTTTTAATGCTTTTCAGGCATTGTTTTTATAAATCGTTAAGGAGGATTTAATGGAAAATCTTACTGTTAAAGTTTATGGAAGCGGCTGCAAAGGATGTCAGACATTGCATCAGAATGTAATAGACGCTCTGGCCGAAATGAATATTGCATCTGATGTTCAGTACATTACAGACATGCAGAAGATTATGGAAACTGGGGTAATGAGTCTACCAGCACTTGCGGTGAACGATAAGATTGTTTCGAGCGGCAAGGTATTAAGTGCTGCAGATGTTAAAAAGTATTTGGAGTAAAAATATGAATCACAAAGAAAAAGCGGTGAATTATTTTTCGCAGAAATTACATTGTTCTCAGTCGGTTCTGGCGGCTTTTGCAGAAGAATGCGGAATTGCAGAAGAAGAGGCTCTAAAACTTGGTAGCTGTTTTGGTGGCGGTATGCGAAAAGGGCATGTATGCGGAGCTGTGAGCGGTGCTTTGATGGTGCTGGGCTTATTGTATGGCCAGAAAAGCGTTGGCGACACAGAAGGTTTGCAGTTATCAAATAAAGTGAATGATTTAATGATGGCCCACTTCAAAGAAAAATGTGGCTCTTACATCTGCAATGATTTGTTGGGCTGCGATATTACGACAGAAGAAGGTCATCAATTTTGTGTGGATAATAAACTATTCACTGACTTTTGTCCAAAGATGGTGGCGACCGCTGTTGATGTTGTTGAAGAAATAATTCAGGAACAGAATAGAGCTTAAGGTTGATATTACAGCTCTTCAGCTTTTAGGTTTTGTGAGCAATTTCAAATTCAAGATATTGTATGCTGATTTTTGAACCGCCCATGTCAGCAAAATAATCGTATAAGTCGCTTTTTGTTCAAAAACTGGTTCCTCGTTCAGAAAACTTTTTTAATATGTTTGAAAAGATATAACTTTCCGTCTGTCTTTCTATCGTCTACCGTCATAGGAATCGTTAGACACATGTTCAAAAAACTTGAAGCCGTCAAAATCAATAGATTCGATTCGTTGATTTTTTTCACCAGATTGTATAAGATGACGTTGCTCACGCGGAGGGCGTGTCATTCAAATGGAAATGACAGGCTGGATAAGGTGCAGGTTGGAATGCCTGAATTTTATCCAGCCTTTTTTGTTTTTGGAGGACTTATGGCTGAGACAACTTTGTTTACATCCGGGAAAATTGCTCCCCGGCTTTTACGTTTTGCGCTTCCAGTTCTTGGGGCTTTGTTTTTGCAGTCTTTTTACGGCGCGGTTGATTTGTTGATTGTAGGTCAGTTTGGAAATGCAGCTGATGTTTCTGCGGTTGCGACCGGAACCATGATGATGCAGACCATCACCTTTATAATCGTGGGGCTTGCCATGGGAACGACCATTCAGATGGGGCAGGCTCTGGGGGCCGGAAACAAGGAAAAGGCTGCGGACATTGTTGGAACGAGCATAATCTTCTTTGCCCTGCTTGCACTTGTTGTTACTGTCCTGATGATTTTTCTGACAAAACCGTTTGCACTTCTTATGCAGACTCCAAAAGAAGCTTTTGATAAAACCTGCATGTATGTTCACATCTGTTCGGCGGGAACGGTTTTTATTACTGCCTACAATATGATGGGCGGAGTTTTCCGCGGGATGGGAGATTCTAAGACTCCGCTTCTTACGGTTTTTGTTGCCTGCATAATTAACATTTTTGGCGATTTGCTTTTTGTTGCCGTTTTTCACATGGCGGCAAGCGGGGCGGCTCTGGCTACAGTGATTGCCCAAGCTTTGAGCGTTATTTTCTGTCTGATTGTTGCCAAAAAAAGAGGGCTTCCTTTTGCATTTTCAAAAAAGAATATTCGCTGGCAAGGAAAGCTTGTGGCCTTAGTCTGCAAAACCGGCGCGCCAATTTCTTTGCAGGACGGGCTTGTTACGGTTTCTTTTCTTGTGATTGCGGCAATCATCAACCGTCTGGGCTTGATTGCTTCTGCGGGAGTAGGAGTTGCGGAGCGTGTTTGCGGATTTATCATGCTTGTTCCTTCGGCTTTTTCTCAGTCTTTGAGCGCCTTTGTTGCCCAGAATATCGGAGCCGAGAAATATGACCGTGCAAAAAAAGCCCTTTTGTATTCTATTGCGGCCTCTTTGGCCTGCGGTCTTTTTATGGGCTATTTTGCCTTCTTCCACGGAAATCTTCTGGCCGCCATTTTCTCCAAAGACGGAAAAGTCGTTGCCGCCGCTCATTCTTATCTCAAGGCTTATGCCATCGACACTCTTTTTGTTTCATTCCTTTTCTGCTTTATCGGCTATTTTAACGGCTGCGGAAAAACTTCCTTTGTAATGATTCAGGGAATCATTGGAGCGTTCGGCGTGCGAATTCCAGTTTCGTATTTGATGAGCCGGACGGTGAATCCAACGCTTTTTAGAATCGGACTTGCAACGCCTTCTTCCACTTTTGTGCAGATTACTTTCTGCGGGATTGTATTTTTGATTCTGGAAAGGAAGAGAAGGAAAGAGTCAGGCAGGCGGTCGCAGAAAATAGCCTGAATTGTCGTTTTCTGCAAAAAAAGCCCGTGCGAAAATGCACGGGCTATAAAGTTAAAGCTTAGATGTTACTCGCTCTGATAAGCCCACCCGCCGGATGATGTTCTATCTGCAAATATAAAGGTCTGCTCTTTTTCTTCGTCCGTATCAGCAACATTATGCCATTCCAAATCCCGTTGGATTTCTCTTTCCCATGTGATAGTAATAGAGCAATCTGTATAACTGTCGCCATCTTTTACAAAAGTTCCTGTTTTAATAACACCATCTTTGACACCAAGTTCCAAAGCTTCTTGCACCGCCTTACTTGCTGTACCATCAGAATAAAGGAAAATTTTTGCCCATTCTGAATCCTCAGTTCTATTGTATGTTGCAACAACAGAAGAACTGCTCTCATCATCATCATCGTTCGTGCATGATGCAAGACAGAGGGCAGCAAGTAAAGAAACTGCTGCCTCCGTCAAGTTCGTTTATAAGTTTAATTCCTTTTTTACTAAGAATTGCACGCATCTGCCCCTGTGCAGTTTCAACACGGATTTCTTCCTTTCCGTCTTCGTTTATGATTTCTATTCTGTGATTTTTTGTCTGTATAAGCTGACTTTTAGAAGGGTTTTCTGTGTCGTGCTCTGGCGGACGATGTTTCTGGTCATAAATACAGCCAAGAATTATTCCGCGCGAATAGTTTTCATAAGCTACTTTGGGGGCGATTTTTTGCTGCGCAAAAAAACGGGCTTTCCGTGGTTCCGCTACCGCTCCATTCGCTTCGCGAACGCTTCCGCGCCACTACTATCCCTTGCCCGTACAGGCTCGCAGGAGAAAGAAAGTTTCTTGCAAGGGATTGTGGATACTTCATTTATTTCAGATACCCATAATATCACAAATTAATTGTGCCATAAAACATATGCATTCTATCAATTACATAACTCATATAAATATTCTTTCATAATTTTTCCATTAGAATTATATTCATATTCACACCAATATTCACAATCATTTCCTTTTTCATAAATTACATTACCATGCTTGTCATAGTTTTTAACAACTTCATATTGTTCAGAATCTCCTTCATCCCAATAGCTCGCCCCATCAAAGCCATATTCTTTTGACAGATTTCCATCTTTATCATATTCAAACCAGATTTTATTTTTCCAGGTATCTTCTTTATAAATTAATTGATTATTTGAATTATACGTAAATTTTACGGACATTACTTTCCAAGGACCATATTCTCCAAAATCCATCTCTTGTACTAAATTTCCGTTTTCATCATATTTCCACCAATATTCATTTGGCTCTACAAATTTATAAATTAATCTATTTTTACTATCAAAAGCATAATAATTACCTTTATAATTGTAATTATTTTTATCGTAAGGTTCTTTGGGAACATCATTTTCTGTGAGATTATATTCAAAATATGTTTCAGTATAAGGAGTTTTTTCATAAATCAGTTGATTATCTTTATTATATTTGCATATTTTTTCTACTGCTCCAGTTTTTTCAGAAATACAATTTCCATTTTCACCATAATTATAATAATGCACACCATATTCATCATTTTTTTCTATGAGCATGTTATTTTTATATTTGTATGAAATCTTTTTTCCATCCTTAATCTCTTCTATGAGATTACCATTTTTATCATATTCCCAGTGATCTTCATTACCATCATAATAATAACGTCGTATTAACCTATCTTTTGAGTCATATTCATAAAGAGTTTCATATACATCAAACAAGGCAGTAAAGTATTTTCCATTACGTTCCATCTCTTTTGAAATCTGATACTTTGTTGCAGGATTCTTTGCAGTACATGCAAAACTCATTGTGATAAATAATAAAATTCCAAGAATTTTTTTCATTTTTACTCCTCCATGCCAGACGATATAACTTTCTGAAAGACATACTTACTGAGTTTTTTAAGGGGCAATGACAGTTTCAGAAGCACAGTGACCTTCATTGTCACATATTATTCTGTAAAAATATGACTTTATATAGTACAATTTACTGATAGATTTTTGTCATGAGAAAATGTTTATGAGTAATTTTACCTTTCTACAAGTTTACTGGCCGGATTTTGCGAAAACTTTGGATTTTGCAGAAAAATATGTTTATACAGATCCGGCCTCAAGCAAGAATAAATCGGGTCTTTTTGTTGAACTGATGGTTCGGGAAATTATGCGCATCGAAAAGATCCCGGAACCCGAATACGACAATACTCACTATACACGAACTAAAATCTTAAAATCTGAAGGCCTTCTACCTTATGACGTAAATCAATGGATAAATCAGGTTCGAATTAAACGCAACGATTCTGCTCACGAAAATATTGCTTTCCAGCATAGTTTTACGGCTCGAACTTTTTCCAAGGTAACTTGTGCGAAGAACAATCTTCCAGCTTCCTTCGCTGAGGGAATCCGGTACAAAAAAGTTCAGTTCGCTCGGTTTGTTGCGGAAAAGACTAGATTCTTCCACTTTTACCCATGAAGTTTCATCAGACGTCATTTTTCCTTCTGAATCGACAGGCGCAAAGTAAATGCCCCATCTCTCCCCGAACAGTAGGAAATTGTGCGCATCCTCGACAGCGTGCTTGAAAAAGAGGCGGACGCAAAAGAAACGGCGGAGTATGTGCTTTCTCAAATCGACTTGCTCAAAAAGTCTATTCTTGCGCGCGCGTTCCGAGGAAAGTTGTAGAGCAAGCGCAAATGTGTGTGATATAATGAAAACAGGAGGAAAAAGCTATGACTTTAACAATGACAATCGACAATGCAGACGCGAATATTATTGAGCCAATCAAGGCTTTTTTGAAGCAGATTTCACCAAAATCATCACTGTCTGTTGAACAGCTTTATCCCACAGAAACGGTGCAAAAAACGACAGAAGAAATCGCATTTGAAGAACGCAGAGCCAAAGTTGACGCAGCTTTTGGTTGTCTTTCTCAATACGCAAATCCCAAATTGCAGAAAAAAGAAAAAGATGCATGGGCGATGGCTGTAATGGAGAAATATGGTGGTGTATCTTGATACAAATATAATTCTTAGATTTATTCTCAATGATAACAAGGAACTTTCTCAAAAAGCTCGTGATTTGATATTGAATAATGAGTGCTCTACAACTTATGAAGTAATTGCAGAAGTTGTTTATGTTTTGTATGGCGTTTATAAAATCGAAAGAGGGGATATTGAAAAAGCTCTTCTTTCGTTTTTGCCAAATGTAACAGTTGAGAATACTGAAACTTTGAAAAATGCACTACATAATTATTCAGAAACAAAGTTGGATTTTGTGGATTGCTTGCTCGCTGCTTATCATATTGTTGAGAAAAACGAAATCCTTACGTTTGACAAAAAACTCAATAATTTTATGAAAAGAAAAGAAACCGACTCTGAATAATGCAAGCAGGAAACGCAAATCTAAATCTCCATTGCTTCCTTCTGTCTTAATAACAAGCCCGCCTGCTTTTTTCGTCCACGATTATGCGGTAAGCTTCGCCATCTTTGATAGAGTTTTCGATTGTTTCTCTGGAGATAATCTGCTCGTCTTCTTCAAAATGATTATCCCGCATTCCAAATTCTTCCAGAGTGCGAAGTTCTATCATGTTTTAGACCTGTTCTTTGTGCAATAATCCTTTTACCGTATCCCCGTGGCGTTTTTCATCATTTTTTACGCTCTCAACTTCGGGGAACTTTTCTGCCACAGGTGCATAATTTTTTACGGCGGCATATTCTCCTTGTGCGATTGCGGAATACAAAATACAGCGCGGTAAAAGCTTATAGAGAATGGGAAGGAGAATTTCTTTAGTGTGTTTTGGCGCAATTTCTCTTTGTGTCAGCTTATGAAAAACTGAAGCATGATGACCTTCTTCTTTTGCAAGCTGACGGAACGTGTCCTTGTCCTTCTGGATTTTTGCAATTTTTGCCAATGCGTTGTACATGAGGACTGCATCAAGTTCTCCCTGCTGAGATTTGAGTAGCAGTTTCATTTCTTTCTTTGTGATTTCCATAGAATTTCCTTTGAGTGCATTTTAGCATTATGCGGGGATTTATTCAGTGCTTTGAAGATATTTTTTTGCTATAATTACAACGAGGTTTAGAATGAAAGACGGTAAGATTCCAAATCCAATGACAATTCATCCTGTAGCAGGTTATGACAAAGAGATTTATGTAAAACCGACTCTTAAAAATCCAAACATTCTCGTTGGCGATTTTACTTATATTGCAGATTCCGATTTTGAAAGTCATGTTACCCATCTTTACGAATGGAATGGCGACAAGCTGATTATTGGGAAGTTCTGTCAGATTGCAGCGGGTGTGGAATTTGTTATGAACGGAGCGAATCATCAGATGAATGCGGTGTCAACTTTCCCATTCTACACGCTGGAGGGCTGGAACATGAAAGCCCCGGCTAAAAACGATTTGCCGCTCAAGGGTGATACTGTCATCGGTAACGATGTTTGGATTGGGCAGAATGCCGTGGTCATGCCGGGAGTTCATATTGGTGACGGTGCCATAATCGGAGCGAATGCCGTTGTTGCAACTAACATTGCGCCTTATACGGTTAACGTTGGAAATCCTTGCCGAACAATCAAAAAGCGTTTTGATGATGAGTTAATTGAGCTTCTGGAAAAGTTTTCCTGGTGGAACAAGTCAATTGAAGAGATAAATGAACTGCTCCCGATTTTGACCAGCAGCGATTTGGAAATGGTGAGACGAAAGTTGAAGGAAAAATTGCTTGAAGCGAAGAAAAGAAAGTAGGGTAGAAAAATGACCAGATATGTTGCATTACTCCGCGGAATAAATATCAGCGGAAAAAATAAAATTTCTATGCCGGAATTGAAAGCCGTCCTTGCCGAAAATGGCTTTGCAGATGTAAAAACTTATCTGAACAGCGGTAATGTGCTTTTTTCTGCTGATGAGATGAATGTCGAAAAACTTGCGGAAAGTCTGCGTTCAATTATTTCTCAGACCTTTCATCTTGAGATTCCTGTTTTTGTGATTTCTCAGGATGAATTAAAAGGTCTTTTAGAAAAATCGCCTTCTTGGTGGGGAAGTGACAGTAAAGATATTTATGACAATCTGATTTTTGCGATTGCTCCGTATAGAATCGAAACGGTTGCTGAAAAAATCGGCGAGCCGACTGCGGAGCTTGAAAAAGTAGAAATCTGTACAAATGCAGCCTTTTGGTCCTTTGACCGAAAATTATATGCAAAAGCTGCTTGGTGGAAAAAGACAGCGTCCTCTGGCATTGGCGAAATGATTACAATTCGCACTGCAAATACTCTTCGGAAGATTGCGACGATGTAAAGAAGTAAAATATGTGCCATTCCGAACTAGTTTCGAAATTTATACAGTATACCGTGCGGTGGTTGAGCCGGCCGAAACCACAACCAACTAACTTTTACTTCAAGTGTTTTTAGGAGGTCTCCGAAGTAGCTGTGTTGCGAAGGTGCCGCCTGACAGCACCGTGTTCAGTTTCATAAAAGAAAACTCGGCATCGGCCTATTAGTTTATCCAAAGTTCTATTTCAACAAGCCTTCAACATACTTCTTAATATCTGAGCCACTGCCACGGGTAAAGTCTTTTCCGCCCTTGAAGTCTGCGCCTTTTGCAAATTTTGCTAAATCACTTCCGCTTCTGCCGAGTTTACTTCCGCCGCTTGTGCAAAGGGTAATAAGTTTTTTGCCCGACCAGTTCTGGCTTTCAACAAACGTGTAGACGATTTTCGGCGCATAAGCCCACCAGATTGGGTAGCACAAAATCACGGTGTCGTAAGTAGAGATGTCGATTTTATTTGCTATGGCAGGTCTGCTCTTCGGGTCATTGCATTCGATTGTAGAAAGCGATTTTTTGTCGTGCCAGTTCAAATCCGCATCGGTGTATTTGTGTGCCGGCTGAATCTCAATTACATCTGCTCCGAGTGCTTGCGCCGCGTTTTTTGCCATGCGCTCGGTCGTTCCTGTCGCGCTAAAATAAACAACCGCAGTTTTTGCAAATGTTCCCGCCAAAATAAAACCTCCGAGTAAAAGTGCAAGAATAAGTTTTTTCATAAAGTTTCCTCCGTAAGTAATATGTATTTTGGGCGCACCCGCCTGCCTGTCGGCAGTCAGGCCGCTACTACTATCCCTAACGCTTTATTGCAATTTTCCGTAATCTTCATCGCTCACCGGCTCGCACCAGGTCGTACTTCCTTCTTCCGCCGGAATCTCCAGTGCAAGATGGCTGAACCATGAGTCTTTTGCCGCTCCGTGCCAGTGCTTTACGCCAGCTCTAATGTTCACCACGCTTCCGGGAAGCAGTTCGACGGCCTCTTTTCCCTCTTCCTGATACCAGCCGCGACCGCCAACACAGATAAGTATTTGTCCGCCACCTGACAGCGCTCGTGACGGGGCACGAGCGAGACTCGCTGAAACTGCTGCGCCACTCGCAGTTTCCCGACTTACGTCGGCGCTCCCTACATTGTGGATGTGCCAGTTATTGCGGCAACCAGGCTCAAAAGTTACATTGAAAACCGGAATCTGCTCTTTGGAAATCTGAGCAAGGTAGCTTTGTCCCACAAAATATTTCCCATATGGGTTTGGCTCTCCAAGCGGGAAGAAAATTGAATTCTGGTAGCGGTCTTTTTCGTTTGTGGCAGGCTCATTTTCCTTCCAGACTTCCTTTGCCAGACGGAATACTGCCCAGCCTTTTGGCCAGCCTGTGTACATTGTAGCATGCGTGATGATTGCGGCGATTTCTTCTTTTGTAACTCCGTGAGCCTTTGCGTTCTGCAAATGGTATGTGAGGGAAGAATCTGTAATTCCGCTTGCCATGAGCGACACCACTGTTATGATGCACTTTGTTTTTATATCGATTGCTTCTGTGTTCCATACTTCGCCAAAGAGTACATCGTCGTTCAGGTGAGCGAACATCGGAGCAAAGTCTCCAAGCTGATCCCGACCTGCTGTCTGTGTAATTTTTTCTGCCATATTTGTCTCCTTGTTTCCTATAAAAGAGATTTGACCTCTTTTACAATCTGTTCTGTAGACATTCCACATTCGCGCAAAAGTTCATCGGGATTGTAGCGGTCGTAGAATTGCTTTTTAAGACCGTAGTTTTTTACCAGCAATTTTTTATCCCCATAGAATGAAGCGATTTTTTGACCGAATCCGCCTTCAAGGATTCCGTCTTCAATCGTAAGGACAAGCTGATGATTCTTTTCAAGATCATGCAGAAGTTCTTCGTCGAGGCCTGAGGCAAAACGAGGATTTATCAGGGTAGGAGTAAATCCACATTTTTCTTTGATTGCAGAGGCAAGTTCCTCTCCTTTCTGGAAAAAGTCGCCGAGGGCGATGACTGCAACTTTTTCTCCCTGCTTTTCAATCTTGTAGCGGTTCAGGGCACTGTAGTCTTTATCTGCAGGGCGGTGGCTCACTGTATTTCCGGGAATCAGAATGAGGACAGGATTTTCCTTCTGCTTTGAATCCAGGCTCCAATCCAGCATGGAAATATATTCTTCCGCGCTTGAAGGGCAGAGCACTACAAGATTCGGAATGTTTGTAAAGGCTGCAAGACCGAATATGCCAAGATGGGTTACATCTGTAAGTCCGTCAAACGACGAATAATTCATAAGCATGGTGACAGGTGTTTTGTTGATGCACACGTCCTGAGAAATCTGATCATAGGCACGCTGTAAGAAAGTCATGTTGGTCACAACAAGAGGTTTTGCACCCCGGCGGGCAATTCCCGACGCGATTGCAACGGCCGCTTCTTCTGCAATTCCTGTGTCAATGTACTGACTTCCAAGCTTAGCCCGCTCTTCAGGACCAAGGCCTACAGACATCGGCATTGCAGGAGTTACCACTACAAAATCCTTATCCTTTTTGGCTTTTTCTACTATATATTGGCTCGTCATGCCGAAATACGATTCACCGCTTCCAAAATTTACTGTCGGCTTTCCTGTCGCGCGGTCAAAAGGCATGCACCAGTGCCAGCTTTCCTTGTCCTTTTCCGCCAGCTCATAGCCCTTGCCTTTCTGTGTGTGAATGTGAACAACAACAGGACGATTCGAGTCACGGACTTTCTCAAAAACCGCAATCAATGAAGAAATGTCGTTTCCGTTTTCCTCGTAGATGTAGTCCAAGCCCCACGCCCTGAACATATTGTTTTCTGCCTTGCCGTTAGAGTCACGAAGAGCTTTAAGATTCTTGTAGATTCCACCGTGGTTTTCGGCGATTGCCTGTTCGTTGTCGTTCACAACTACAATGAAATTTGAATTGAGTTCGCTTCCTGCAACGCTCAAGGCTTCCAGTGCCTCTCCGCCAGAAAGAGAGCCGTCTCCAATAATGGCAACGATATTTTCTTTTTTGCCGAGAATGTCTCTTCCCTTTGCAAGCCCCAAAGCCAACGCAATCGACGTGGAAGTGTGCCCGATGTTGAAAAAGTCGTGTTCGCTCTCATCTGGATTTGTATAGCCAGAATCTTCTGAAAAGCGGCTGTCGTCAAAGTAGCCGGCCTTTCGACCTGTGAGCATTTTATGCGCATAAGATTGGTGGGAAACGTCAAAGACGAATTTGTCGTTCGGAGAATCGAAAACATAATGAAGAGCGATTGTCGCTTCTACAAAACCGAAGTTCGGCCCGAAATGTCCGCCGATTTTTGTAAGGCGGTTGAAAAGCCCTTCGCGGATTTCACCTGCCACAGTTTCCAGTTCCGAAACAGAACATTTCTTTAAATCCTTTGGTGAATTAATCTTGTCCAAAATCATAAAAAATCTCCTTATGCTAAGTTTATTACCAGTTTTCATAGCGTCGCCCAGTGTCCAGCGAGCTTAATTTTTTTATTTCATTCTCAGTCAGTTCAAAATCCCAGACATCAAAGTTTTCCGCAATGTGGGCTGGGTTTGAGCTTCCGGGAATTGCGATGTAACCCGCCTGCAAATGCCAGCGGACGATGATTTGTGCGGCAGTTTTACCGTGGGCACGGGCGATTTCCAGCACAGCCGGGTTTTGCAGATGCTCTTTTGTGTGGCCGCGACCGCCGAATGGATAATAGCTTTCTATATAAATCCCTTTTTTGCTTGCCCAGTCGCGCAGAGAATTATTCTGATATTTCAAGTGGTTTTCGTTTTGAATGACTGCCGGCGGAATCTCAAAATCGTTTATAAAATGCAAGATTGATTTTTCCGTGTAAAAGTTTGAGATTCCAATAGAATGAATCTTGCCATCCTTAACTCCTCGAATCATCGCATTGTAAACTGCGTCGTCGCCAGAGGCTGAACCGTGCTGATGAAGAAGAACAAGGTCGATGTAAGAAAGCCCAAGTTTTTGCAAAGAATCGTCAATATCCTTGTCTGGAGAATTGCTCCACGGAACGAGTTTTGTGGTAACAAAGATTTCTTCCCGCTTGCAGATTCCGTCTTTTATAGCACGGCCAATTGCATTCCCAACTTCACTTTCGTTGCCATAATATTTTGCAGTATCAATTAAACGGTAGCCGGATTTGAGCGCAGCATAAACGGCGTTTTCGCAGGTCGCGCCTGTAAGTGTCCAGGTACCAAGTCCAAGAATTGGCATTTCGTAACCGGAATTCAATTCTATATTCGTCGCAAACTTTCCCATGTGTTTTTCCTCAGCCATAACAAAAGCCGTCATAAGTAATACCACAAGAAACAGAAATAGTTTTTTCAAAAGCATTTCCTTCTATTCCATTACAGAAAAGACAGCAGTTACATTGCCTTTGCCCAGAATCTTTTTGAGCTTGGCCTGTGTAATAGTGGTGGTTGAGCCTGTCGAAACCACTTTTCCAAGCCGTGTGAAGTTCCAGCTGTTTTTGTCGTAGTAAATCGTAATCTGATTCCCCTGATACAGAATAATGTCGCCGGCGCTCGTTGTAATTTGAGTGTCGTTTCGAGGAAGCGTTTTTCCGAGCGAGCCGACTTTCTCAAAATTGCCGTAATCGTGCATTGAAATCGTTACAGCTCCTTTTTTCAAAAGCTCATAGAACGCCACAGCCGAAGAATTGTCGGTCAGGGTAGCGGTGAGAGTATGATTTCCGCTTTCGCTTGTGATTTCAATCTGGATTTTCATTGTGGCTTCTCCTTTTTCTGTTGATGATTTATTATTCCCGCCTGCACAGGCTGTCATGGTAAAGAAGCCCAGCAGAGCAAAAATCGAAATAATTTTTTTCATTGTTTTCTCCATATTTTTCTAGGGCGTTCGGCGTTCGCTTTGCTCTCGCCACCGGGCTTTGCGCACTTCGCTAACGCTCATCCTCCTCGCTTCGCTGCGGTGGACCGCTTCGCGGGTGCTCCAATCCCTAACGCGTTTTAGTAACATAATGTCACTTAACTAAAATGTATGCCATCTTTTGTGACTTGTCAATACTAAAATCTTATTTTAGTGACAAAAAGTTGCTTATTGCATAAATCCCGCCGCTGTGCTATTCTGCTTTTATGCCAAATTATATCCGCGCGCGAAGCGACGAACACAAAGAAGAGCGACTTTCTCAAATCAAAGAGGCAACGGCAGAACTTTTTCAAAACGCCCCTTACACCGAAATTACGCTCACCACAATTGCAGAAAAACTTGGCTGGTCACGGGCCAACCTTTACAAATACGTTACAACTAAAGAAGAAATCTTTTTGGAAATCGCTGCTGAAAAAATGAATGCCTATTACGGCTCTCTGCTTTCGGCTTTTCCGGAAGGCAATAATTTTTCTATTGAAGTGATTTCAGAAGTCTGGGCAGGAATCTTAAATGCCAATCAGGATTATATGCGTTATGTTTCTTACCTTAACCCGGTAATTGAAACGAATGTTACGGTGGAACGGCTTGCCGCCTTTAAGAAAAAATATTATGAGCTTGCCTACGCTTTCCGCGACAGACTTTCAAAAATGCTAAAAATCAGTCAGGAAGTTGCCTACAAAATTCAGCTGGACGTGCTTTTTTATGCTTCATCAAGTGCCGTCTGCTGCTACAAAAATCCGCTGGTTCAGGAAGCCCTCAAGCAAATCAATATCACTCCGCCGCCAATGGATTTTTACAAAGACATGAAGGACTTTCTTAAAATGCGGCTGGACTGGAAAGAGTAAGAGTAGGAAATCATTTTGGATCAGAAGAGATTGTAGTTTTTATATTACGATTCATTCTTTCCTTTATAAAAAGAATAGGATATTGTCTTCAGGCTTCGTATACGTTGTTTTGGTCTTTACGGTTCCGTCTTGCCAAAAAGTGTATTCATACCATTCTTCGTAGCCGCCACTGTTTTTAAAATAGATTTTATTTCCGCAGGAGTCATATTCAAAATATTCATCTCCATTGTCGATTGTCGCGGTGGAGGTTTTTCCATCATTATCAACAGTATATACTTCGGTTATGGTTCCATTAAATTCATACCAGGCCTCAATTCCAGAATTGTACCGCAAATGAATGAGTCTGTTTTTATCATCGTATTCAAACCATTGTTCAATTTCGTTGGAATCTTTTTCGTAAATCACATTTCCTTTGGAATCAAGCTCGCTCCACGATTCGCTGTTTTTCTCTGAGTTAAAAAAACTCACCGTATGCATTTTAGTTCCGGTCTCGTCGTAATCAAAGATATATTCGCTTCCGTTGCTGTATTTTGTACAAATTTTTCGGCCCTGCGCGTCAAATTCACTCCATTCAGAAATTTTCAGATTTTTTACATAAGTTTTTCCTTCGGCACTCACTTTTTTTCGGACTATAGAACCTACCTTTTTGTTGAAAGTACACGACGAATTAAAAAGGATTACTGCCGAACAAAATAATAAAACAAACTTTTTCAAAATTGGCTCCTGTTTACTGATAAATTATAAAACGATTCTAGAGGTTTCTGCAAATTCCCGTAAAGTTTGAATGCCGCTGTACCGCAGGAGAATAAATCCTATTTGTCGTTCCGCTGTCACTTGTGATGTCAATCTGAATTTTTATTGTGGATGCTCCCTGTTTGCGAAATTCGCTCAAAAAACTATTTGTTGATAAAATAAAGCCCTACAAGGCAGATTACAACTCCTGCAATTTTCGAAACGCTCAGCTGTTCCTTGTACAAAAAGAATCCAACGAAAATAAGCACTGCGGCCAGGATTGTGCTTGAAACGAGCGCAAGTGTGTTCACTTTCCAGCCTGATTTGTAGGCGCAAATAAAGCCAACTTCAAGCCCGGTGATTACGACTCCAAGAATAATTGTTGCCCAGTTTGTCAGCGCGAAGTCACTAAAGGAAGGTTTCGCTTTTGATGTGACGATAAACATTATGAACGAAAAAACAGACGAAACGGCATAAGTCACCGTCATTGAAGCATAAGTGTTCATCGATTCTGGAATGCCTTTCGCACAAATCTGATAAAGCGTGTTTGCTGTAACGATTAATAAAATTGGCCAGATGTATGAAAACATGATGGACTCCTTTTTATGTTGTTTGTCCATCTTCTAAGACCTAACGATGAGACTGAATGTTTAAAACATTCCTACCCGGTGGCAGTAATTTTAAATTATCAGAATTGGCTAAAATCATCAATGCGTATTTTGATTATAAAGGCAAATGTTGAGTTTCTGTGGAGTTTTTACAAACCTTGTCATTCTATGAAAATTCGGAATTTCCATAGAAGTAATAAAGGGAACTTCAAAAAAGTTCAGTTTTTCGAAGTTCCCTAAAGTTTTTCAGGCTATATTTTTTTATAGAAATCCTATAGACAATCAAAAAGCAACTTTGTTTTTTCATGATTATACTTGAATCATGAAATTGAAGAAAAATGTCAAACTGCTGAAAATTCAATGATTGTAAAAAAAAGTGACAAAATCACAGAAAAAATATCAATTCTGTGTTAGAACAATATCGTACTTTTATGCGGAAAACACAAAACGCATAAAAATGCAAGGAGTATCAAAATGAAAAAGATTTTTGCGATAATCGCATTGCTCGCACTTACGACACTTTCTTTTGCGCAGAAAGCTGGCGACAAAATTTCGTTCAGCGCTACGGACATGAGCGGAAAGACTGTTTCAAGCGATATTTTTGCCAAAAACAAAGTGACGATGGTGAATATTTGGGGAACTTTTTGCGGACCGTGCATCCGTGAAATGCCTGACCTTGCTAAACTCAACGAGGCGAACAAATCGAACGGCGTTGAGGTAGTCGGAATCGTGATTGACATTCTTGACCGAAAAGGAAACGTTGATTCTCGCGTAAAATCAAGCGGAGAGACAATCATCAAGCAGACGGGCGCGAATTACACGCACATAATTCCGACAAAAGAAATGTTTTCTGGTTTTCTCAAAAACATTCAGGCTGTTCCGACAACGATTTTTGTTGACTCAAACGGAAAACAGATTGGCGAAGCCTATCTCGGCGCAAGAAGCCAGAAAGACTGGCAGAAAATCATCGATGAAATTTTGAAAAAATAAGATTTTAAAAATGAGATTGACCGAAAGAAAACGAAAAATCATCGCAGCAATTTCCCTTTGCCTTGGAATCTTATTCGTAATTACGGGCATTTTCCGAGGCGAGGCGGAGACCGTTTTTTATAAAGCCACCAGAATCTGCATGGAATGCATCGGAATCGGGTGATTTTTCGTACTGGGGACAACAAATGGCAGGTAAATTAAAACTAAAAAAACATTCTCGCATTCGTCTCATAATACAGGCATGTTTTGCAGCCCTTTCAAACGGCTACATAAAAGGCTTTGCGCAAGGAAAGATTTTTGAAGGCAACTCCAAATTCGTCTGCGTTCCCGGCATGAACTGCTATTCCTGTCCGGGCGCGCTCGGCGCATGTCCGATTGGCTCATTGCAGGCAACGCTCAACGCCCGCGAGTACAGAATCTCACTGTATGTTGTGGGCCTTCTTGTGATTTTTGGAACGTTGCTCGGACGATTCGTGTGCGGTTTTCTTTGTCCGTTCGGTTTGATTCAGGATTTGCTTTTTAAGATTCCCTTCGTCAAAAAAATCCGCCGTCTTCCGGGCGAAAAAGGACTGAGATGGCTGCGCTTTGTGTTTCTTGGAATCTTCGTTATTCTTCTTCCAATGTTCGTGATTGACATTACCGGCTTGGGCGAACCGTGGTTCTGCAAGTGGATTTGCCCGGTCGGCACGCTTGAGGGCGGAATTCCGCTTGTGCTTCTGAACAATGCGATGCGTGGCGCGGCTGGATTTATCTTTAGATGGAAAATCGCAATTCTCGCAATTACGCTATTTTCTTCTATTATATTGTATCGTCCGTTCTGCCGATACGTTTGCCCGCTCGGTGCGATTTACGGCATTTTCAACAAAATCTCGTTCTACCGATTCAAAATCGACGAGACAAAATGCACAAAATGCGGTGCGTGCCAGAAAATCTGCAAACTCGATATTCCCGTGTACGAAAAACCGAATTCGGCTGACTGCATCCGTTGCGGCGACTGCAAAGCTGCATGTCCGCACGGTGCAATTCGTCCGTTAAAATCGGTAAATTGACACCGTATGATTTTATTTTTCGGCAGGCTCCCATTTGCAGCGAACTGGAGAAACGATTGAGCCGTCTTTTTTCATGGCGGTCATTGTTTTGTCCACAACTTTTCGGTCTAAGCCGGTAAGTTCTGCAATTTTTCCTGCGTTAAGCGGTTCTCCCGCTTTTTTCATTGCCTCAAGAATCTGTTCTTTTTCTGCCATAGTGCGTTCCTCCGTTTTGTTTATGCACAAAAGTTCCCTATATTCTAGCATGAGAAGTGGATTTTGCAACATTGAATCAATAATGGATTTTTTTCTCTGCTTTTTGCTATAATTCACTTCAATATGAGAAAGTTGTTTACGTCTTTGTTGTTGTTAATTTTGGCCGGAAATATTTTTGCACAGACCGGGGCTGACTCTGATTCAGATGAGGAAAAATTTTCTGCAAAGGACATTGTTATTGCGACTGGCGATGTTTTTCTTATAAACATGGTGTTCAACAGCAGCGCAAGGATTTTTCTTAAAGAAGATTATTCTCAGATAGATATCGATACAATGAAAACTAATTTGCACAGAAACTGGTGCTGGGATAAAGACGGATTTTTTATGAATCAGTTCGGGCATCCTTATCAGGGCTCTTTGTATTTTAATGCCGCTCGCTCAAACGGACTTAATTTTTGGCAGTCTTTTTTGGTTACGGCTGGCGGCTCTCTTATGTGGGAAGAATTCGGAGAGACTACAACACCTGCTGTGAATGATTTTATTACGACTCCGCTCTGTGGTTCGCTCGTTGGTGAAACTTTGCATCGTCTCTATATTGACGCGAACGAGATTTTTCCGCCACTTGCATGGCTTATCAGCCCGCTGGATGCGATTAATTCAATGTGCAAAGGAAAAGAAATTCGGGCTTCTGGACGTACCGAGGAGTTGGACATTATTTTTCATGGAGATTTTGACAATTCAAACGTGGATTATTGCGGAAGCGATGATTCTGACAAGATAAATAAGAATGCTGGCGGCATAGCTTTTCATATTCAGTATGGCAAGCTGGAAGGTCACACGACAAAAGAAAACTATGATTCATTCACCGCGGATTTGGAATTAAAAATTTCCTCCCATTATTATGATATTGTTTATTGTATTGATGGATTTTTGTATTCACGTGCGCTTTATTTTGAAGAATCAGAAGGAACGATTGGCTTAAACTTGATGTATGAAGGCGAAAAATCGAATATCATTGCTTTTTCGAATGCCGCGCTTGGCTTGAAATATTTTGGATATGAGAAGATTTATGATTTTGCAAAATTTAGATATTTTGCCCAGATTGATGGAATTTTTCTCGGCACGAGAAGCTTGTATCGGCTTTTTCAAAATATTCGTATCAATACCAATAAAGAAGATAAATTGAATCCTGTACGGTCGTATAACTTTGGTGGCGGTGCGCTTTTTAAGGCTGGATTTTCTCTGGAGACTGAAAATTTTGGACGTCTTTACGGCGAAGGCGAAGTGAATTTTTTGGTTCCGTACATTTACGCAAAACTTGAAGAATCAGAAGCCAACAAACATTTTATAGCTCAGGTAAAATTGGGATATGAATATGAACTTACGGAGCATTTTACGCTGGGAATTCGTGATTCTTTTGTTTATAAAAAAGATTGGTTTGAAAATGAACCTAATACAGTACATCTTTTGAATTCTGCGCAAATTTATGGAAAGCTTGTCTTCAAGAGAAAATAAAATTATCGAACAACTTTGCCCCAAACAAGAACGCAGGCTATCAAAAAATAACCAATCAAGTCAAAAATGTCGAAGGTGCCGAGTCTGGGACAGAGTAGTTGGGAGAATTCACTTAGGAGTGCCATCAATAGAATACCGAGAAATCTTATTTTTCGGTATTCTGGCAAAAATTCTGTAATGATTAAGGCGAACGAAAGAAACCAAAGAAAATCTACTAAATGATTATTGATAAACTTGAAGCATGGAACTTTTTTTAGGAATGACAGGGCGAGTATTTGGATTTCCTTGTATTTTTCGAAAATGGGAGAACTTTGAAAATCCTTGAAAATATAAAGATTGGTAAAATCATGTAGGACTGCAAAAAGAATAATTGCAAAAATTAGTATCAGCAATCCTACAAAAACTTTTTTCTTGTTCAGCAAGATAAAATCCTTGGATTATTTTGACAATGCATCTCTTACTGCAAGGATTTCTTCAAGTTTTACGACAACCGGCGGCATTGGAGCGACTCCGCCTGTTGGCAAAGCAACTTTCGGGTCATTTGCGGAATACAAGATTTCGTCTTTTCCGTAAGCTGTCGAGTGCTGAATAAAGAATACTCGTGTTTTTTCTTCCCACTCAACAGTTTGGTATTCACCTGTTTCTGTAACGTACCCACCGGTTCTTGAAGCACCAGTCTTAACCCAAACAGTGTCACTCTTCTTTACGACCTTGAATATTTCGAATTTGTCGAGAACACCGTCACCTTTGCGCTCCTTTTTGAACTTCGTTTCGAGCTGGTTGATGAATGCAACGGCGGCTTTGGCATCTTCCTCGTTTATCAAATGCTTGCCTTTAAGTTCGCTTGCCGTAACGAGGTCTGAGGCAACTTTTACCTTTTTGCTCATTCCGTCCTTTTTTATGGTTTGGTAAACCTCAGTGTCGTTCGGGTCAGAAATTGCGTAGAAAATTTTTCCGTTTTCGCCGGAAGTTCCGTTCTTTTGAACGAGCTTTAAAATTCTTGAAGGGCATTTTTCCGAACTGACGACCGTAATGTCATAATCCTGCCACTTGTTTTCTGTTAGATTTGTTTTTACAGAAACTTCTGTACCGCTTTCTCGTTCAACGCCATTGTTTGTTGCGCACGAAAGGGAGAGCACGAAATATCCGGCGAATACCGTTATCGCACCCAAACATGCGAAAATATTCTTTGTAGTCTTCTTCATTGCAATCTCCTTAAAATTAAATGAATCTTAAATCATTGTACACGGGGGAGGGGAATTTATCAACCAAAAATTTAAGGAAAATTTAATTTTTAATTTTTAATTTTGAGAATGGTGAAAGGTGCTTTATAATTGAAAAACGGATTATAAAGGAGGTACTTATGGCTGTTGAATTCTATCAGTGCAAAAAGTGCAAAAAAATCGTGGAGATGATTCAGGGCTCTTCGTGTCCTACGGTGTGCTGTGGGGACGAAATGGTGCTTTTAAAAGCAAATACGAGCGATGGTGCTACAGAAAAGCATGTTCCTGTGGTAAATCTTGCAGGTCATTTTGTTGACGTTACGATTGGTTCTGCTTTGCACCCAATGGAGAGCGACCATTGGATTCAGTTCATCGAAATCGAGACGAATCATGGAGTGCAGAGAAAAACTCTTTCCCCTGGTGACAAGCCTTCCGCGGTGTTTGCGCTTGCAGACGGAGACAAAGTTCTTGCTGTATACGAGTTCTGCAATAAACACGGACTCTGGAAGTGGGAAGCTCAGTAGTTTTTCGCTGGTTTAAAGATTGCCGTGTCAAGCACGGCAATTATAGTCTTTATAAAAAAAACAAAATACAATTCTAGTAATTTACCTACCGTTGAATGTGGTCGAAATGACCAATAGATTTTATTCAAAACTTTGGAATAGGGCGCATTCTCCGAAGCAACTGACTTGCGTTGCTTTCAATAACATATCTTTTATTTGTTTTTTTATTAACCTAATTTTATTCTATTTCCATACCTTTCTTCTAGGAGATTCGATTTATGGAAAATTTCACTTTTTATTCACCGACATTTTTTGCTTTTGGGAAGAATACAGAGTGTCAGGCGGGGGAGTATGTAAAACGCTTTGGCGGAACTAAAGTTCTGATTCATTTTGGCGGAAACAGTGCAAGGAAATCCGGGCTATTGGACAGGGTTGAAGCTTCCTTAAAAAAAGAGGAAATTCCGTATGTTTCGCTTGGCGGTGTAAAACCTAATCCTCGGAGCGGGCTTGTTTACGAAGGAATTGAACTTTGCAAAAAAGAGAAGGTTGATTTTATTCTTGCCGTAGGTGGCGGAAGCACGATTGATTCCGCAAAGGCGATTGCTGCGGGAACTGTGTACGACGGTGATTTTTGGGATTTTTACAGCGGAAAGCAAATTGAGAAGGCTCTGCCGGTTGGAACTGTCTTGACGATTGCAGCTGCAGGAAGTGAGGGCAGCGGTGATTCTGTTATTACAAAAGAGGAAGGAATGTTAAAACGCGGGACTGGCGGGGATGCACTTCGCCCGAAGTTCAGCATTCTGAATCCTGCGCTCACTCAGACATTGCCACCTTTCCAAAGTGCGGCAGGAATTACGGATATAATCGCTCATCTTTACGAGCGTTATCTTACCAACACAAAAGAAGTTGAAGTTACCGACAGATTGATTGAGGCACTTTTGCTCACGATGAAACACGAAGGCCCTCGCGTTATTGAAAATCCTAACAACTACGACGCGCGTGCGAACATAATGTGGGCTGGAATGATGGCTCACAACAATTCTTGCGGAGTCGGACGCAGCCAGGACTGGAACAGCCACGAAATTGAGCATGAACTTTCGGCATTGTACGACTGTGCTCATGGCGCGGGGCTTGCCGTTACTATGCCGGCTGTCTTCAAATACGTAATGAATCATAACGTAATGCGCTTTGCACAGGTTGCTGTTCGTGTGTGGGGATGCCAGATGGACTTTGAGCACCCGGAAGTGACTGCCCTCGAGGGAATCAATGCTTTGCAGAATTATCTTGTTTCAATTGGAATGCCGAAGAATTTTGCCGAACTTGGCGCAAAGGAAGAAGATATTCCTCACCTTGTCAAAGTGCTTTGTCACGGAAATGGTCGCCCGGGCTATCTTTCTGGATTTGTGACGCTCAATGAAGAAGACTGCACAAAAATCTACAAGATGATGATATAACTTTTTGGGGGGAGACTGGCTAAAAACTTGTCATACCGAATTTAGTTCGGCCTCCCTGACTGATTTATATTGTCGGCCCGGAATTTGCATTGTATCATTTTATGGAAGGAGCCTGTAGAAATATGAGACAAATAACTTGTGCAATTGTTGATAGCTATGATGCGGTAAAATTCTTGGATGAAGCTAAAGAATGCGTTGACTATAAAAACGCAAAAACGGTTCTTGTCAATATTTTTACAAAACGCGTACAAAAAGATTATATTTCATACATTTCATCTCTTATAAAAAGCAAACTTCCAAAGGCGAAAATTTCCGGCCTTACCTGTCTTGAAGGCTTTGCCCTTGGCGAAAACTTTAAGGGCAGCACGATTATCACATTCTTGTGCTTTAAAAGTTCAGATATCGAAGTTCTAGAGTATGATTTTTCAAAAATTTCCATTGAAGAAGCAAAGTCCTCTTTTTTGAGTTCAATAAAAAAATATCCGGAGCTTAAAGGCATTCAAGTCTACATGACTCCGCTTGCGAATGCTGTTACAAACGATTTTATGCCCCTGGACGATTTTGACAAAAAAGATATTCCGATTTTTGGAGCGGGGGCAGCCTTTGGAAGCCGTGAGGATGATAAAAAAATCTATGTTTTTGGCAACGGAATTTATGAAGACGGCATTGTAATAACTTTGTTCAGCGGAGAGAAACTTGGAATTTATGCTGAATCGACGCTGGGGTGGACTCCAATCGGCAAAGAAATGGTTGTCACAGACGTGGAAAATAATAACGTTCTAAAAACGATTGATAACATAAGTGCCAGTGAAATCTACAAAAAATATTTGGGCGTTAATTCAGCAAAATTTTTCTTGGAAAACACTTGCGAGTTTCCTTTTATGCTCAGGCGGGGCGACAAATGGGTTGCAAGGGTGCCAATCCAAAAAGATGAGGACGGAAACATTCATTTTACTGCGGACATTCAAAAAGGTGAAAAACTTTTGTTCTCTTATGGCTCAAAAAATATAATTTTAAAGCAGGCATTCAATCTTGCAGATTATATGAGCCGAAAAAATCTTGAAGGACTTTTGCTGCACGTTTGCCGAACAAGACGACTCTATTTAAAAGACACAGAGCATCTGGAACTTCAGGCTTTTTCGAATTTTTACAGGGAAACTGCCGGCTGTTATGCATTTTCTGAGTTGCTTTACAAAAATAAAAGCGGTGGTTTGCAGAACAGTGCGTTGGTCGCGGTGGGATTTAGGGAATTTGAAAATGCAGAAGAGAAAATTTACTCTGATGATTGTTACGTGGAAAACGTTTTTTACGGCACGAGCAATTACAATGATTTTAATAAATGGGTAGCCGAACTTACGCAGAATAAAAAAGACAATCAGCTTTTACCGTTTGAAGAGCGACTTGTAAATTTTCTTCATGCAACAACAAGAGACCTTTATCTTGCGAATATCAAGCTTGAGGAAGCGGCGACAATTGACGGTCTTACGAAGATTTTTAACCGCAAAAAAATTTCTGAGCGTATAAGTTATGAATTAAAAAAGCGTGATTCAAAAAATATCCATTTAATTATGTTTGATATTGATAATTTTAAGCATATTAACGACACTTACGGGCACGACATGGGAGACGAAGTTCTTGTAAAAATTGCTCAGACTGCTAAGCAATGCATACGAAAACAAGATTCGATTGGGCGCTGGGGCGGCGAGGAATTTATGATTTTGCTCCCAGAGTCAGCGGAAGAAGTTGCAGTTGCGGTTGCGGAGCGGATTAGAACAGAGATTTACAGCCTAAAATGGGAAAAAATGAATCAAATTTCAATTTCTCTGGGCGTTGCTGGCATTGAAGAAAATGATGATATTCAAAGTTTTTATAAACGTGTCGATAACCGCCTTTATTTTGCCAAAACTCACGGAAAAAATCGCGTGATTTTTAAAGATGAATAGCATCGAATCTTAATTAATAGGACGAATGACGGGATTTGTAAAAACTCGAAATGGAATCTGTTATAATTAATTCTCTTTCATGCTGCATTTATGCTATAATCCTCCCATGATTTCTTTTGAAAGTGATTATATCGAAGGAGCGCATCCGCAGATTCTAAAGCGGCTTGCAGAGACAAACATGGAGGCCCTTTCGGGCTATGGGGCAGATGAATATACTTCTTCTGCTAAGAACAAAATTGCAGCGGCTTGTGCTTGCCCTGAGGCGCAGATTGCCTTTATTACAGGCGGAACTCAGACAAACCAACTTGTAATTGACACTATGCTTCATCCATACGAAGGCGTGGTTTCTGTGCAAACCGGGCATGTAAGCGTTCACGAAGCCGGTGCCATTGAGTATACTGGGCACAAAGTGCTTCCTTTGCCGGCTCATAACGGAAAAATGGACGCAGATGAACTTGAACAGTTTATCAAAGATTTCTATGCGGACGGTAATCACGAGCACATGGTTTTTCCAGGAATCGTTTACATTTCCCATCCTACAGAATACGGCACGCTCTACACAAAGGCTGAACTTACCAAGTTGAGCGAAGTTTGCAGAAAATATGGCATTCCGCTTTTTATGGACGGTGCGCGCCTCGGTTATGCTCTCGAAAGCCTTCACACCGACGTTACTCTAAAAGACATTGCTTCCCTTTGCGATGTCTTCTATATCGGAGGAACGAAAGTTGGTGCACTTTGCGGCGAAGCTGTAGTCTTTACCAAAAAGAACATGCCGAATCACTTTGAAAACCTTACAAAAAAACACGGTGCGCTTGTTGCAAAAGGACGCCTGTTGGGAATCCAATTTGACACGCTCTTTACCGATGATTTGTATTTTAAAATCAGCCGGAATGCGATTGAGCGCGCAGAAGAATTAAAAGCTATATTTATAGAAAGAAATTATCAATTTTTTATCGATTCGCCTACAAACCAGCAGTTTGTGATTCTTGAAAACACAAAAATGCAGGAATTGCAGAAAAATGTAAAGTTCAGTTTCTGGGAAAAATACGACGACTCGCACACTGTTGTTCGCTTTGCCACAAGTTGGGCGACTACAAAAGAAAAAATTGAAGAACTAAAAAAATTCTTGTAGAAATATAATGGAGATGCCCAAAAAATATTTTCATTCTGAATTTATTGGGCAGCTCTATTTTTCGAAGTACCCATAACTCTAAAATAAAAAAACTTTATGATTTTTGAATATACGTTATAATAAATATTTAGGAAGACTGTTAGAATCCTTGGCATTCGTGTGTTTGTGTAATAATCTTGCACAAGCAAGTTTGGCAGTGACATGTGCATTCTATATTTGGAGATTCAATATGAAAAGAATTATATCATTTTTGATATCATTTACATTGATTTTGGCAGGAATTTCAGCTGAAAAATGGAAAAATAAGATTGGTCTCGGTTTTACTCTTCCTCTTTCATCTTTAGAATTTGACGAAGAAAATACAGATTCTGTTTTTACAAAAGGATTTGGTGCAAACGGCTTTTTTTTGGGCGTTAAAGATAACGGTTTTTCGTTAAAAGCTGGCTTTTCGCTCGGTGTTTCGTCTTCGGACGATATAAATATTAACGGAAAATTGATAGACACTGGATTTTTTTATGACGTAGCATTCGGTGCAGGCTACACTTTTGTAAAAACAGAAAATCTTACCGTTTCATTGCTCGGAATGTTGGGTTTTGACGTGACGATTTTTAACAGTACTGATAACGATGTAATTGAAGACTCAAAAAAATTACAAAAAAAATCGAAACTCAGTATTCGATGGGGACGCTTGATGTCGGTCTGGATTTATTCCTTTCTTATAAAGTGCTCACTCATTTTGGTTTTTATACAAATCTTGGTTTGCGATACATTCCGAAAGGAAGCAGTGCGTTTGAGAAAAAATGGACTTTTGACGAAAACGGATACGAGAAAACCTATTCTTGCAAAATTGAGGCTTCTGACTTAAAAGGAAAATTCCGCTTTTTGCCAGCGATAGGAATCATGTGGAATTTTTAGTCGTAAAATTCTTGGAGGATGAAAATTGAGCATAACTTTTTGGGGGTTGTCAATTCCTTTTTTAGGAACAGCTTTAGGTTCCGCATGTGTTTTTTTTATGCACAGGCGGATGAATGATTCACTTCAACGACTTTTGCTCGGCTTTGCAGCTGGCGTTATGATTGCCGCTTCCGTATGGTCACTGCTTATTCCGTCAATGAATATGTCCGAAAAAATGGGCCGGCTTGCTTTTTTGCCAGCTTTGGTCGGTTTTGCAGGCGGCGTAATTTTTCTTTTTCTTTTGGACAAAATAACACCACACCTTCATGCAATGGCTAATGAGCCGGAAGGACCACATTCTTCGATTAGCCGCACGATGATGCTTTTTTTTGCGGTCACTTTGCATAACATTCCAGAAGGAATGGCAGTCGGAGTTGTTTTTGCAAGTTTTTTGAGTGGCGGAACGGAGATTTCGTCAGCAGGGGCGCTTGCGCTCTCAATTGGAATTGCAATTCAGAATTTCCCGGAAGGGGCGATAATTTCTATGCCATTGCGTTCAGAAGGCAATAGCCGCACTAAATCATTTTTCTACGGAGTTTTTTCTGGGGCAGTTGAACCTGTGGCTGCGTTGCTCACGATTTTGCTCACATCCTTTGTACTTCCTTTCCTCCCATATTTATTGGCTTTTGCCGCTGGTGCAATGGTTTATGTGGTTGTGGAAGAATTGATTCCAGAAGCCACTCGCAACGAAAAAACAGATATTTGTACAATTGGTTTTGCGCTTGGTTTTGCGCTGATGATGGTTTTGGACGTTGCTTTGGGATAATTTCGAAGTTCCCCTAATTTTATGTTGAACTAGAAATATCGGAGATTGTATGACTTTATTTGTACGCCGTTTTAACGAACTTAGTTTAACTGAACTGTTTGAGATTTATAGACTTCGCGTAGCGGTTTTTGTCGTTGAGCAAAAGTGCCCTTACCAAGAAATCGATGATTTTGACAAAGCCGCGATTCATGTTTTTTTTCGAGATGATAAAAAAGACGAAATTGTTGCATATTTGCGGGTTTTGCCAAGCGGTACAAAATTTTACGATGTTTCCATTGGCAGAGTGATTTCTATGAAACGTCGTGGCGGACTTGGCACAAAATTGCTAAAAGAAGGCATCAAAATTGCAAAAGACTTTTTTAACGCAAAAAGAATTCAAATCGAAGCCCAAACCTATGCAATAAAATTTTATGAAAGGGTCGGTTTTAAAACTTGCTCCGAAGAATACTTAGAAGACGGAATCCCTCATGTAAAAATGCTTCTAGAATTGAATGATTAGAGATTTTTGATAAAAAAAAGACTTCTTAAAATTATATTATCGAAAAAACTAAAAAAATTCAAAAATCACTTGAAAATCTTTTTTAACTTGCTAGAACACAAAATAAATCTAATGTTAGAATACATCCTACCGATAAGATACTAGGGAGTAATAATTTTCTGCAGTTATGAAAAAATTAAGACTTTTAAAATCTGTTTTTGTTATTTTTTCAGTTTCGTTATTTTTTCAGAGTTGTTCACGCTCAGAATTTAAAATTACCGATGACAATAAGATTACGGCTCGCATAAAAAATATCGAGAATAATCAGAAAGTCGAGTTTAGCACGAATGATATTTATAAAATCAACGGAATTTATTTTGTTGATTTGCCAGAAATCGTAAATGCTGACAAAACCCAGTTTAAAAAAGAAAACGAAATCAATTCAGGGGATATTTTTCTTGATACGAGCAACAGGCTTGTAATGTTCCTTGATAACGAATCCTACAATGTTATGAAAGGCACAAAACTTGGTACAATAAAAAAGCCTGAAGATTTCGCAAAAGCAATTGAAGTTAAAGACAGAATCGTAAGCTTGAACTAGAAAATTGAATCGTTGCTTTAATTTTGAAATTT
>NZ_JPUF01000018.1 GCF_014737315.1 Treponema zioleckii
CAGTTTTATAAAGGGGGGGGCGAATTCAAGAATTTGTTTTACAATCTCAACAGCTTCTTTTTGCTTATCCTTTGATAAATCTTCTAATGTTTCGAAAAGTGTCAATTTTGTGCTATAATGCTTTATTACTGATTTGAGATTTTTTTTAACGTAGTGTCATTCTTTGACACAAATGGGATATATAATTCTCTTGTAGGATGATAAAAATGGCAGACAACAAAAAAGAGACTGAAAGAGCGGAACTCCACCGTACAATCTGGGGTATTGCAAACGACCTTCGTGGAAGTGTAGACGGATGGGATTTTAAGCAGTATGTGCTTGGAATGCTCTTTTACAGATATATTTCTGAAAACTTAGACCATTATATTTCAAAAGGTGAATGGGAAGCAGGAAACAAAGATTTCCGTTATTCAAAACTTTCTGACAAAGAGGCGGAGACAGCAAAAGACGATATTGTAAAAGAAAAAGGATTCTTTATCCTTCCTTCGTGGCTTTTCTGCAACGTACTTGAAAAAGCAAATAAAGATAATACAGACCTGAACGAAAAGCTTGAAAAAATCTTCAAGGAAATTGAAGGCTCAGCTCTTGGAACTGACAGCGAAGACGACTTTAAAGGCCTGTTCGATGATATTGATGTAAACTCAAACAAGCTTGGTGCAACTGTTACAAAAAGAAATGAAATGCTTGTTAAGCTGATGAACGGCATTAACAGCATGAATCTTGGTAACGGTGATTATAATGACAATACAATCGACGCGTTCGGCGACGCTTACGAATACCTTATGGGCATGTACGCTTCTAACGCGGGAAAGAGCGGTGGCGAGTATTACACCCCGCAGGAAGTCAGCGAGCTTCTTACAAAGATTACGCTCGTGAACGGCGACGGAAGCATGAAAAAGAGCGTGAACAAAGTCTATGACCCCGCGTGTGGCTCAGGCTCGCTTCTTTTGAAGTTCGCAAAAATCTTGGGTGCTGATAATGTTCGTCTTGGATTCTACGGGCAGGAAATAAACATCACGACTTACAACCTTTGCCGTATCAATATGTTCCTGCATGATGTAAGTTATGACAAGTTCAATATCAAGCTTGGCGATACGCTCATAGACCCAAAACATTGGGATGATGAGCCTTTTGAAGCAATTGTCTCAAATCCGCCGTACTCGATAAAATGGGAAGGCGACGACAACCCGATTCTTATAAACGACCCGAGATTTTCTCCTGCGGGCGTTCTTGCTCCGAAGGGAAAGGCCGACCTTGCTTTTATCATGCACTCACTTTCTTGGCTTGCAACTAACGGAACTGCGGCCATCGTTTGTTTCCCTGGCATTATGTACCGTGGCGGAGCTGAGCAGAAAATCAGAAAGTATCTTATTGATAACAACTTCATCGACTGTATCATTCAGCTTCCTGACAATCTTTTCTTTGGAACTTCTATTGCAACCTGCATCATGGTTTTGAAGAAAGGAAAGACAGAAAGTAAAACCCTCTTTATTGATGCTTCAAAAGAGTGCGTAAAAGTTACCAACTCAAATAAACTCACCGAACAGAATATTAAAAACATTCTCAAAGTCTTTACCGAACGTAAAGAAAAAATAGACTATGTAAGCCGTCTGGTAAATAACGATGAAATTGCCCAGAATGAATACAACCTTTCTGTTTCAAGCTACGTTGAAGCCGAAGACACAAGAGAAGTAATTGATATTAAAGTTCTGAACGCTCAGATTGCAGAGATTGTGGAAAAAGAAAACAATCTCCGTGCAGAAATCGACAAGATTATTGGGGAGATTGAAGCATAATGAGCAAGCAAATGCAATTCATAATGCACAATGGAGAATAGAGAATTGAATTTTATAGACATTTCTTTTGACAAAGCAACAGAATTATTTCCAGACGAAGTTTGGGCAGAGGAATATAAAAATGTTTTTGTCGCAAAAAGTCGGCAGCCCAAAAACAGCGAGCAAAAATCTGTTTTTGAAAAAGAAATGCTTATGGCTCGTATAGCAAGCGATAACGGTCATACAGTATATCTTTTGCCAGAACTGCCAGAGCAAAAAAATGCAGATGCAGTTATGGACGGCATATTAACGGAATTTAAAGCTGTCACAGGCGGAGAAAATGCTGTTTCTCACCGATTTCGCGATGCTCTTCATCAGGGGTACAATGTGTATCTGAAAATTGACAGCGACATAAAAGAAAAGCGTGTCAGGCAGATTTTGCACGGAGTTTTAAAAGAAAAAGATTGTGACGAACTTGTTTATTGCTATCTTACAGTAAAGAATAAAATGTATTGCTGGAAAATGAACGATTTAAAATAAATACGGCATCGACGAATCGATGCCATTCCGTTGCCTCAGGCTGGTTTCCCAGAACTCAGACAACTATATATTACAATAAGAATGGAGAACTGTCAAATGAGCAAGTTAGATGAACTGATTGCTTCGACTACATCGACTTGCTTCGACAAGCTCAGCAACCGATGAGCAACCAAGAAATGCGGTCATTGAGCGGAGTCGAAATGACAAATGAGGAATTTAACTATGTCTAAACTTGATGAACTGATAAACAAAGAAAGTGATTTTTCAGAATATAAAGGTTGGTTAAAAGAGCTAAAAAATCGCTACAGAGAAGCACAAATAAAAGCCTCTGTCGCCGTTAATGCAGGGCTTCTTGAATATTATTGGCATCTTGGAGAAGATATTGAAAAGAAATCTTTTGCAAATATGTATGGTTCAGCTTTTTTTGACAGACTGAGCAAAGATTTAAAAAAGGAGCTTGAAGAAGCTCAAGGTTTTTCTCCAGTAAATTTACGATATACCTACAGATTCTATATGCTCTACAACCCAATTCTTCAACAACTTGTTGAAGAATCTGAAAAAAACAGTTTAGTTGAATGTCTTAAAAGAGTTCCATGGGGGCATCATCAGAGAATTATTGACAAATGCAAGAACGAATCCAAAAAAGCACTCTTTTATATTCGTAAGACTATTGAAAATCATTGGTCGCGAAATGTTCTGTTGAATTTTCTTGATACAAATCTTTATGAGAGAGAAGGAAAAGCTGTTTCAAATTTTCAGAATCTTTTGCCGCCTGTGCAGGGGGAACTTGCCCAGCAGATGACAAAAGACCCGTATTCTTTTGATTTTTTGACAATGAGGGAAAAATACGAAGAAAAAGAATTGAAAGATGCTCTAATTGCAAACATTGAAAAATTTCTTCTTGAACTAGGAAAAGGTTTTGCTTATATGGGGCGTGAATACAGGCTTCAGATAGGAAACACGGAACAGTTTTTAGATATGCTTTTTTATAATACAAATCTCCGTTGTTATGTAGTTATAGAAATAAAAACTGGGCAATTTGAAGCCTCTAATATAGGGCAGCTCGGAACTTATGTAACTGCTGTGAATCATATATTGAAAACTGAAAACGATAACCCTACACTAGGACTTTTGATTTGCAAAGAAAAGGATAATGTTCTGGCAAAGTTTTCATTGGAGAGTTCAAGAGAACCGCTCGCAATATCCGAATATGAGCTGAGCAAATTATATCCTGCAGATTTCAAATCTTCATTGCCGACAATCCAAGAGATTGAAAGCGGAATAAAGGAACTTTTGCAAAAAGATGACGGAGCAGAAAAATGAGCAAGTTAGATGAACTGATAAATAAGCTTTGTCCTGATTGTGAGCCGACAATTTTTGCTTGCGCGAAAATTGCGGTAAAATCCGCTATATCGGGATTCGTGCCGAACCCGATAAGTTAATTTGTGAGCCGACAAACCTTGCGGTTTGCGGTTAAAATCATAGAAAAATGTCATGCTGAACTTGTTTCAGCATCTGTTTGAAGGAATGAAGGTATGTCTAAACTTGATGAACTGATAAAAGAGCTTTGCCCTGACGGGGTGGAATATAAGACACTTGAAAATATTTCCTTAATAAAAGCTCGAATTGGCTGGCAAGGTTTAACAAAGGATGAATATCTTAACAGTGGTGATTATTACTTAGTTACTGGTGTTGATTTTAAAGATGGCTTGGTTGATTGGGACAATTGTCATTATGTGACTAAAGACCGTTATGACCAAGATACTAATATTCAAATTAAAAATGATGATGTGTTGGTAACAAAAGACGGTACATTGGGAAAAGTTGCATTTGTACAGGGACTAAAAAAGCCTGCAACATTAAATAGTGGTGTATTTGTAGTACGAAGTACGGATAAGAATATAAGCAATAAGTTCCTATATCACTATTTGAAATCGCCTTATTTGATGAAATTTGCAAATAGCAAATTGACGGGTGGAACTATAAAACATCTGAATCAGTCTGTTATAACTCAGTTACCAATCCCCGTACCACCTCTTCCCGTGCAGGAGGAAATCGTGCGAATCCTCGACAAATTTACGTCGCTTACAGCGGAGCTTACAGCGGAGCTTACAGCTCGTCGCAAGCAGTATGAATACTACAGAGATTCTTTGCTTTCTCCAGAATCAAAATTTCGCGCGAGTTTGCTTGCAAACTCGTTAAGGTCGGGCAACGCCGACCGACACTCGCTGTTAACAAGAGATACTAAGGTTGAAGTTAAGAAGCTCGGTGATTTTGCAACTATTACACGTGGTGGAAACTTCCAGAAAAAAGATTTTGTAGAAAGTGGTTTGCCTTGCATCCATTATGGCCAGATGTACACTCATTTTGGCACATGGACTGATAAAACTCTTACCTTTGTTGATAAAGATGTTTTTGATAAATCAAAACAGGCTCAGCCTAATGATATTGTAATGGCTGTTACAAGCGAAAATGTAGATGATGTTTGTAAATGTACTGCATGGGTAGGCAAAGAGCCTATTGCTGTTAGCGGACATACTGCAATTATTCATCATAATCAGAATGCGAAGTATTTATCTTATTATTTCCAGAGTTCTGTTTTTTATAAGCAGAAAGTAAAACTTGCTCATGGGACAAAAGTTATTGAAGTAACTCCAGATAAATTGAATGACATTACAATTCCGCTTCCGCCGTTAGATGTTCAGGAACGTATTGTAAATGTTCTCGATAACTTTGATTCTATCTGTACGGACTTGAAAATTGGTCTCCCTGCGGAAATTGAAGCGCGAAAAAAACAATATGAGTATTACCGAGATTTGCTGTTGACATTCGCAAGTAGCGGAAACACAATCTTGTCAGAACAGAACAGAACAGAACAGAACAGAACAGAACAGAACAGAACAGAACAGAACAGAACAGAACAGATGAAATAAAGCTGCTTCAATATGTTTTTGGTTATGCGATTGTTCGTTTGGGCGAGATTGCGAAAATAAAAAATGGGAAGGATTATAAAGCGTTAGGAAGTGGAAACATTCCTGTTTATGGTTCTGGCGGTATTATGACTTATGTAGATAAATCCGTTTACAATAAGCCGACCGTTTTGATTCCACGAAAAGGAAGCCTTGCTAACTTGTTTTATGTAGATAGTGAGTTTTGGAATGTAGATACAATTTTCTATACGGAAATAAATCAGGAAATTGTAGTTCCAAAATATTTGTTTTATTTGCTTTTGAAAGAGCATTTAGAAAACTTAAATAAGGCAGGTGGAGTTCCTAGCCTGACACAAGAGATTTTGAATAAAGTTGTTTTACTTGTTCCATCTTGTGAAGAGCAGGAAAGAATTGTAAAAATTCTCGACCGCTTTGACAGCCTTTGCAACGATATTTCTTCAGGCCTTCCTGCGGAAATTGAAGCAAGGAAAAAACAATATGAGTATTACAGGGATAAGCTATTATCCTTTGAAATAAAAAAGAATGGAGTGAATAAATGAAAGTTCAAACAAAGTCATTGAATTTTTTGCGTAGTGAAACAAAAATTGAAATCCCGTTTTTTCAGCGTCCTTATGTATGGAAGTATGAAAATGCGAAGTTGCTGCTGCAGGATTTGTTTAGAACTAATGGAAATCATTTTTTAGGCTCGATTCTCTTAAAACTCGAAGATAATGATTCTGAGGATGAGAATGTGACACCATCAAAGCAAGTCGTTATAGATGGACAACAACGATTAACCACATTGAGTATCTTGGTGAAAGTTATGTTTGATTTTTTAAGGGAAAACAGAGCATTGTCTAATCCTGAAATCGTTGATGGACAGAGAGCTCTGTTTTATCTAGAAGATAACGGGTATATAGCACATCTAGAAAATTCATATCATGATAAAGATAACTTCAAAAAAATAATAGGAGAAGTAAAATCGGTAGAGATTCAGGGGCATCCATTTGAAGAATATACAAAACCTGAATTTGATTCGGTAAATGCAGAATTAGTCGAAGATATTAATCTTACAGAAGATGAATATGAGAAAAAATATAACGAAAGCGAAAATCTATTGAGACAGTGCTATAAATATTTTATCAAAGAAATATATTCAAAAAATGTGGATACTGTAAAACAACTTTGGACTAAATTGTTCAGTGAATCTGTCAATTTATTAGTTATCATTCGACTTGATGCAACTGACAAAGAACAGGAAATATTTGATACTATTAATAGTGCGGGGATGCATCTTTCGTCAACAGATATAATAAAAAATCATTTGTATCAAAAACTAATGAGTACAGGAGTTTCTCAAAAGAAAGTTTTAGAAAAATACAAAAAATCATGGGAACAAACCTTTGAGAATGAATCAAACTATTCCTTTTGGAATAAAGAAAAAAATGTAGGTCGCAATTTGCGTTCTAATATTGAATTGTTCTTTCAAGCTTATGGTATTATTCATGAACCAAAGATATATGATGTTGAAGAAGACACAATTGCAGATTTGGCAAAAAAATTTAAGGAATATCTAACAACATTACATACTACGGAAGAGGTTGAGAACTTTATTGATGATATAATGAATACAGCTTCAATTTATCACTCTCTACCTCATTTTTCGAGTACAGATGCTATAAAGTTTGATGAAATTGGTAAACGAGTTGCTTGTATAATGGATATTAGTGACAACACAACATTTACTCCTTATTTGTTATATCTATATAAAAGATATGATACAGAAGATACTCAAGAGGAATTGAATGCTAAATTAACTTTTGTTGACAATGTTTTAATGCATTATATTGTTTCAGGCAATTCAAACAAAAACTTTAACAAATACTGCACTGATCTAATTGATGATGATAAAAATGGTAGTTCAAATTCTAGTTCCCTAAATGACATAACACTTGAAGATTTACAGAAGGGTATAAAAATCAGAAAGAATAACACTCTTGCAAAACTAATTTTATACTTTATTGAATTACACAGGAATTATAAACTTGAAGGTTCAGACAAGAAATATATTTCGCTTCAATTCACTAATGAAATGGAGCTAGAACATATTTTGCCAAAAAAGTGGGAAGAAAACTGGGGGCCTGATAAAACACCTTATGTTTATGACGATGGAACTTTAATTCAAGATGCTGATGAGGGAAGAAAGAATAGAGAATCTCGATTGCTATCTCTTGGTAATATGACAATATTATCAAAAAAATTGAATATTAAAATTAGTAATGAAAACTTTTACAACAAGATTAAAGGCAAGGATACAGGAAAGAAGAAGGTTAAACATATTGAAGGAGTTAGAGAACTTAGTTCATTTTCAATTACAACAGAGTTCTTACCAGCAGAAACAGCTAGAATCGATGAATATGTTTGGAATGAACAAACAATTTCAAATCGTGAAAACAATCTCTTGAATGAAATAATTGAGATCTGGCCTTTACAATAAATCAGGAGATGCAAAATGTATAATATCATAGCCGAAACAAATGAAGCGACCGTTGTATCAGAATATATTCCGCCTGCCCGTCGTAAGCGTTCATACCAGAGCGAAGCGGAGCTTGAAAAGAACTTCATCGAAGATTTGCAGGAACAGGGCTATGAATACCTTACAATTAAGACAGAAGACGAACTTGTAGAAAATCTAAAAAAGCAAATTGAAAAGCTCAATAAAATTACATTCAGCGAAACAGAATGGGCGCGTTTTTATGGCCATTATCTTGCAAACGATACAGAAGGAATTGTAGAGAAGACTTTTTCCATCCAGAGTGACTATATAAAAGTTCTTCCTCGTGATGATGGCTCAACTAAAAACATTTACCTGATTGATAAAAAAAATATTCATAACAATTACTTGCAAGTAATAAATCAATTCACTCCAGAAGGTGGGCGATATTCTAACCGCTACGATGTAACTATCCTTGTAAACGGTCTTCCTCTTGTGCATTGTGAATTAAAGAGGCGTGGTGTAAATATCCGCGAAGCTTTTAATCAGATTCGCCGTTATAATCGTGACAGCTTCTGGGCGGGATCTGGCCTTTTTCAGTTCATCCAGATTTTTATTATTTCAAACGGAACAAATACAAAGTATTTTTCTAATACAACTCGTGAAGCAAGTATTAAAGAACAGACAAGCAAAAAAGGAAGCGGAAAGAAAACAAGCAACTCTTTTGAGTTCACATCTTATTGGGCTGATGCAAATAATAAAATCATCAACGACCTTGAAGACTTTACTCGTACTTTCCTTGCAAAACATACAATCTTAAATATCCTTACAAAGTATTGTGTCTTTGATACAAACAACACGCTTCTTGTAATGCGACCTTATCAAATTGCGGCTACTGAGCGCATTTTGAATAAGATTCTTATTTCAAGCAATTATCACAAAGAAGGAACGATTGAAGCAGGCGGTTTTGTCTGGCATACAACGGGAAGCGGAAAAACTCTTACATCTTTTAAGACTGCAATTCTTGCAAGTCAAATGGACTGTATCGACAAAGTTTTGTTTGTTGTAGACCGCAAAGACTTGGATTATCAGACAATGAAAGAATACGACCGTTTCCAGAAGGATGCGGCTAACTCAAACAAGTCTGTGGCCATCCTCAAAAAACAGTTGGAAGATGATAACTGTAAGATTATTATTACAACAATCCAAAAGCTAGGAATATTCATCAAAAAGAATAAAGGCCATCCAATTTTCCTGCGTCACATTGTCCTGATTTTTGATGAATGCCATCGTTCTCAGTTTGGAGAATTGCATAAGGACATTGTAAAGTCATTCAAGAGATTCCATCTGTTCGGTTTCACGGGTACTCCAATCTTTCAGAAAAATGCGGGTGCAAATGGAGCAGGCGGAATCAGAACTACGGATCAGGCTTTTGGCGAAAAGCTTCATACTTACACTATTGTGGATGCAATCAACGACCATAATGTTCTGCCTTTCCGCATCGATTATATAAAAACAATCAGGATGAAAGACGGTGTAAAGGATAAGGATGTAGCAGGAATCGACAAAGAAAATGCTCTGTCCGCTCCTGAGCGTATTTCTGCCGTTGTTTCATACATAATCGAACACTTCGACCAGAAAACAAAACGCAACACTCACGGCGGTGTGTATGAGTTCAAGGCTCTTACAAATATCGCTGAAAGTGCAAAGGCAAAAGACAGAGGAAGCGTAAAAGACCAGAAAGAACTCAAGCATATTTCCGGATTCAATTCAATGTTCTGTGTTCAGTCCATAGAGACGGCCATTAAATACTATGCAGAATTCAAAAAACAAATAGAAGAGAATCCTGCATGCGGTCTGAAAGTCGGCATGATATACAGCTTTGGCGCAAATGAAGCAGAAGACGAAAATGGATTTGTAGACGATGAGAATTCAGACGATACAGCTGGTCTTGATGTAGTAAGCCGTGATTATCTTGAAAGTGCTATCAAAGACTATAATGCAATGTTTCACACGGATTATGACACTTCTTCTGATAAGTTCCAGAACTATTACAAAGATGTTTCCCTGCGCATGAAGAATAAGGAACTGGATATTCTTATCGTTGTAAATATGTTCCTCACAGGCTTTGATGCTACTACTTTGAATACTCTCTGGGTAGACAAAAATCTCAAAATGCACGGACTGATTCAGGCTTATAGCCGTACCAACCGTATTTTGAATTCAATAAAGACATTCGGAAACATTGTTTGTTTCCGTGACTTGTCTGAAAAAACAGATGAAGCAATCGCATTGTTTGGTGATAGAAACGCAAAGGGAACAATCCTTCTGAGAAGCTTTGATGATTACTACAACGGCTTTACCGATGAAAAAGACAAATATCATAAAGGCTATACTGAACTTGTGGAGGAACTTTTGACAAAGTTCCCGCTTGATGGCTTCAAAAACAATGTGATTACACAGGAAGCTAAAAAAGAATTCGTAATGCTATATGGTGCAATTCTCCGTATGCGTAACATTCTTACAACATTCGATCAATTCGATGGAGATACACTTCTTGAAATAAACGACTTGCAGGATTACCAGAGCCATTACATTGACATTCATGATGAAATCAGACCAGACGAAAAAGGTGAAAAAGAAAACATCAATGATGATATTGTCTTTGAGATGGAGCTTATCAAGCAAGTAGATATAAACATAGATTACATCTTGATGCTTGTTGCAAAATACCATGATTCTAATTGTCATGATTCAGAAATTCTCGTAGACATTAAGAAGGCTATTGGCGGAAGTATCGAGCTTAGAAGTAAGAAACAGCTCATTGAAGACTTTATCGCTCAGATAAACACTTCAAGCAATATTCAAAAAGACTGGCAGAGTTATATTGCTAAAAAAAGGGAAGAAGAACTTGCTGCAATTATTACGGAGCAAAAACTTAAACCAGAGGAAACGAAGATTTTTATTGAAAACTCTTTCCGTGATGGTGTACTTCGTACAACAGGAATTGATATAGACAGAATTCTTCCTCCTGTTTCCCGCTTTGGCGGTGGTAATGGCGGGGTAAACCGCAGCGAAGTAAAGAAGACTGTCATTGAACGGCTTAAAGAATTCTTTGAGAAGTATTTTGGTGTGTAATATATGGAGGCTTAAATGTCTGATTTTAAATTAATTCATGGAAGCTGTGCTGACCAGACTGCTGATGCCGTTGTAAATGCGGCTAACTCAGGTCTTAGAAAAGGTGGTGGAATCTGTAAAGTTATTTTTGATAGATGTGGAACAACAGAATTAACACAAGCGTGTTCTAAAAAACAGACACCTGTAAAAGATGGCGATGCAGTAATAACTCCTGCTTTTAATATGAAAAATGCAAAACACATTATCCATGCAGTCGGCCCAGATTTTGGCAGAACTCCTAAAGCATTTCTTGAACTTTTTAATGCTTACTATAACTCTCTTGTTTTACTAAAAGACAATGGCTTGCATAGTATTTCATTTCCTTTAATTAGCTCTGGTATCTTTGGGGGCAATCTTCCTAATCCTGCAGGGGAATCTGCAAAACAATGTGGAAGAGCATATAAAAAGTTTGTTCAGGATTATCCTGATTATGATGTTTATGTAATGCTTTGTGCATTCAATTCTTCAGAATATCAGGATGCAAAAACTGAACTTGGTATGTAATAATGTAGCTATTTTCAATTTAATAAGTTTATTGCATTTAAGCTATTTATTTCCATGCTTTATTCTATAACAAATTAAAGCACAGGAGTATGTAAATGGGAATACTTAACCTACACAATTACAAAAATACTAAAGTTCCAGAAGAATATTGGGATTGCATAGCTGATTATCTTAGTTGTTGTGAAAACGAGATAAACGACATTTCTGAAGAATCGTATTCTAATATTCGTTGGAATGAGAAAAAAGTTTGTTTTCAAGCTTTATTATATTCTCTTGGGATACCTAATGGAATTCATAAACAAATTGAAAAAGAGATACGTTGTCCAGAATGTGGTAGAAAGATAGAATTAGAATCGGTTGTTTCAATAAATTATGGATATCAATCTAAAAGAACCAGACAAAAGTTAGAAGCAAAAATCAATAAAGATGTACATGGCAAAATTAAAAATTTCATAAAGTTTTTGAAAAAATATCCAATGTTGGGATTGCTTGATGATACAGGAAAAGAAATTGAAAATGCAATTAGAAGTACTAAACTACAAATAATTGATAATGAGATTTGGTATAGAGCAAGGAAACCTGATAAGAATAATCCGCTAAAAATATTTACTCAGAAAGAGATGGGTAAACCGCCTGTTGATATTACTCCTGAAGGAAGATTTAATCATTATGGGCAACCTTCTTTGTATTTGGGTAATTCAGATTATGTATGTGCAAAGGAAATAAATGACGGAAATTTTCAGGTTATTTGTTGGATTCAGAAAGTCTATGTTAAAAAGGCAAAAATATTGGATTTAACTGATTATTCTACTATTAATAAATTAGGTGAGTATCCTTTACTTGTTGCAGGTTTGTTAATATCTGGAGAACTTGAAGAACATAATGAAAAGCATAAGGGATTCTATAAACCTGAATACGCAATAACACGTTTTATTGCTGATTTATGTAGGGTAAATAATATAGATGGAATTAAATACGGTAGTGCTGTCAGAAATGAGACTGACAAAGATAGTATTAATTTAGTTTTATTTAATGATAATTGCTATTATTATGAGGGAGAGCCTACCCTTTATAGTGGAAATGAGAAAATACTCGCTAGATGTGGAATAGAAGATGATGAAATAATATTTTATTGTCCGACTCAGAAATAGATAAGGTGGATTAATGAAAATAATACAGTGTCCAATTTGTCATAATGAAATGGTAGAAGAATCTCTCCCGTAGAAGAGAGCTTTTAAGTATGAAACATGTATCAGAAAATGTTTAAATTGTCGTATAGGTGCTTCTAATAGCGAAAAAAATCCGACTTTTATTTATGAGGATTTTCATAAAAATATTCCTTCTGAACTATTGGAAAACTTAGATTATACACTTAACCATAGTAATAATAATCGGAATCATTTTAGTAAGAAAATAAGGATTGGCTATTCAACTTCGGAAGATGCGGTATCTTGGATTTTTATAAAGTATTTCATCAAAAATCAAAAATTGAATATTTTACAAGAAATATTCAATTGTAAAAGTAAAATTACTGAAATTTTAATGTGGGGTGTACCACAAATAGATAAGCAATATGCAAATCCATTAAAGGATATTTGTAGAAATCTTGGAGAAAATGAAAACTCTTTTTTCAGAACCTGATATTATTGTAATTACTGAAGAAGAAGTAATTTTCATTGAGGTAAAAGTAAAAGCTAGTAATGATAAGCAAGATCCAGATAAAAAAACTTTGATAGATATCTGAATAATGATTTTTATCTAGATAAGAATTTAGCAAAGAAATCAAAATATTATGAGTTAATCAGGAATTGGACTATAGCACATTTCTTTTCAATCGATAAGAAAATTAGATTGATAAATTTTGCTCCAAGGAAGTTGTTTTATAAAGAAAGTAATCGTGACTTTTCAAACTTTATATCATCATTAAAGAATAAGAAAAACTTTGAGCAACTGTCTTGGGAAGATGTTATTCAAGTAATGATTGATAATTCCATAGATAATAAATTTTTGGATGAATTAAAGAAAAGAAATGGATTAATTCGATAAGAAAAATGGCATTGCTGAATAATCAATTTAACAGTATACTGCAATGATTTGAGGTGCGTTGCTTCTCAAATGGAAGGTTAGGGGAAAATAGAATTGTTATTTTAAACAATTCAAAACTTTACCAGAAGGAGCAATTTATGTACCACTATGTACGCAATTCTGTCGTCAAACCATGGCGAAGTTTTACCGCTGACAAAATGAATCGAGTGAAACAGATGCTTAAAGCTGAATATAATCTCGATACAGATTTCTACCTTGTCGGAAGCGGTGCAAAAAATCTTGTTACACAAAATGAAAACGAACCTTTTGATTTAGATTGGAATCTTGAGGTTTATAATCTTGCAGAACCAACAAAGAATGCGGAATGGCTTAAAACAACGGTTATGGATTTCTTGAATGAAATAATGGAAGACACTCCATTTCGTAACTGTCAGGATTCAACGGCCGTAATAACTTCAAGATGGACAACGGAAGAAGGTTTGAAGTTCAGCTTTGACATAGCAATTCTTGTAGAAAATTCAAATGGAATTTTCTGCCGTATGATTCATGATAAATTTATGAACCGCTTTTATTGGACAGAAGTTCCTGATTCTAAAGATGTCTATGATAGAATGGATAAGCTGAAAGAAAATGGATGGTGGCAAGAAATAAGAGATACATATCTCGAAAAGAAGAATATGTATCTTAGACGAATTGATAGGGATAATCATCCTTTATTCAATATTTTTGTAGAGACTATCAATGAAGTCTGGTATAAGGCTTGTCACCAAAGGAGATAGAAGTCCAGAAGGCTGGCCGTCTGGCAGATAATCCAAAAAGACAGAGTCTTGTTGGCGGAGGTTTAGAAAGGGTGGTGGAATCTGCAAAGTTATTTTTGATAGATGTTGAACAGAATCTTTGTGTTCGTGTTGTCAACAATGTTCTTCCCCATGCAAAAAGGAAAACTTGCAGCAAAACTTGGACGAAATATTTGGAATGTAGGCGAACAACAGAAACGGTCATGCATTTGCAAGGTGAGACGCTTTGAGACTCAATGAACCGTTTAACAAAATGCTACTTGATTAAACTTAAATAAAGGATTAGTATTTTCTCCATGAATAATTTTTCACTACTACTACTATGCAATCTTCTCGTTAAATGCAGCTAAAAGCTCAAGTAGTGTGGTGTTCATTATTTTTATAAATTATAACATTACAAGACCTGTTGCTTTGGCGGCAGGTCTTTTTTGTTTATAAGACGATTTTAATCTAAAAGGAGATTCAAAAATGAATGCAAAAAAGTACAGACCTTTCCCACAGCCGGCAATGCAGACTCGCGAATGGCCTTCTAAGCGTATTGAAAAGGCACCAATCTGGTGTTCCGTTGACCTTCGAGACGGAAATCAGGCTCTAATTGACCCGATGGGAATCGAAACTAAACTTGCTTATTTTGATCTTCTTGTAAAAATCGGTTTTAAAGAAATTGAGATTTGCTTTCCTTCTGCTTCTGACACAGAATTCGATTTTTGCCGACGGCTTATCGAAGAAAATCACATTCCAGAGGACGTGACGATTCAGGTTCTCTGTCAGGCACGGGAACATCTTATTCGCCGCACGATGGACGCAATCAAATGGGCTCCTCATGTAATCTTCCATATTTACAATTCCACTTCTCCTGCTCAGCGAAAATACACTTTTGGCAAATCAAAAGAAGAAATCATTCAGATTGCCGTTGAGGGCGTAAAGTGCATAAAAGAATGCATGAAGGATTTGTCAGAGGACGAGAGAAAAAGAATCCGGCTTGAATATTCGCCAGAAAGTTTTTCGATGACAGAAATTGACTATGCGATTGAGATTTGTGAGGCTGTAAAAAAAGAGTGGGGCACTTCAAAAGACAACAAGATTATCTTCAACTTGCCGACCACTGTTGAATGCTACACGGCGAACGTTTACGCGGACTCAATCGAATATTTTGCAAAGCACATCACCGACCGCGAGAACGTGATTATTTCCACTCACTGCCACAATGACCGCGGAACCGGAGTCGCTTCGTGCGAGCTTGGACTTCTTGCCGGTGCGGACCGCGTTGAAGGCTGTCTTTTTGGAAACGGCGAGAGAACTGGAAATCTTGACATCGTAACTGTTGCGTTGAACATGTTCAGCGAGGGCGTTGACCCAGAGCTTGATTTTTCTGACTTGCCGGAGATTGCGGACGCTTACCAGGAATTTACAAAAATGGATATTTCTCCGCGAAGCCCGTATGCGGGCGGACTTGCTTACACGGCTTTGTCTGGCGGGCATCAGGACGCGATTGCAAAAGGACTTGCCGCCCGCGCAAAAATGGCGGAGGATTCCGTCTGGGACGTTCCGTATCTTCTTATTGACCCAAAAGACATTGGACGAAAGTACGAGGGAATTATCCGAATCAACTCCCAGAGCGGAAAGGGCGGTGCTTCATTCATTTTGGAGCACAATTACGGCTATTCGATTCCGAAGGCAATGCAGCCTGCAATCGGCGATTTGATAAAAAGCGAGAGCGACAAGGCGCAGCGTGAACTTAAGCCAGAAGAAATTCTTGGATTCTTTGAGCATCAGTGGCTTTTGAACAAAGAAAAACTTTCAATCGTTGATTTTGCTTCAACGCAACTTGAGGGAAACAAAGATTCAGGTGCGCCAGAACATGTAAGTTGCCGCGGAGTTATTAATTATGCTGGCAAGCAGATTTCGATTGGCGGAAGCGGAAACGGTCCTCTTGATGCTTTCGTTTCTTCACTCGCAAAAACGGAACTTCCAAAATTCAATATCGTGGCGTTCCACGAGCATTCTATTGGACAGGGAAGCGACACGAGCGCGATTGCGTATGTTCAGATTGCCCGTGAGGATGGAAAGAAAATCTGGGGTGTCGGAAAATCCAGCAACGTCGGTCGGGCCGGAATTGAGGCTGTAGTTTCTGCCTTGAACCAGTAAAAATATAGTCATTCTGAGCGCTGCGCCACGACTGCACGCCGGTTACGCTCGTGGTGTCTCAGAATCCCAAAAGAAAGATTCCGAAACTAGTTCGGAATGACGGTTAATTATTCGGCAACGAGTTTGGAATGCCAGCGAATTGATATTCAATGCGCTGGCTTTTTTGATTAATTCGATTTTTAACTTTTGATTTTTACATTCATATTTTCAAGTTTTATTTGAGTGCCGCAAAGCCTCCTTCAAGGTCTGCGATAATGTCATCGATGTGTTCAGTTCCGATTGAAAGACGGATTGTGTTCTGCTTGATTCCTTGGTCTGCAAGTTCTGCGTCGCTTAGCTGCGAATGGGTTGTGCTTGCAGGATGAATTACAAGGGACTTTACGTCGGCAACATTTGCCAAGAGACTAAAAATCTTTAGGTTGTCAATGAACTTCCAAGCTTCCTCGCGTCCGCCTTTAATTTCAAATGTGAAAATCGAAGCTCCCCCGTTCGGAAAGTATTTTTCGTAAAGGGCGTGGTTTGGATGCTCTGGCAAAGAAGGGTGATTCACTTTTTCTACCAGCGGATGATTTTTTAGAAACTCAACAACGCGTTTTGTGTTTTCTGCATGCCGCTCAAGACGGAGCGAAAGCGTCTCGGTTCCTTGCAAAAGCAAGAATGCGTTGAACGGACTTATTGTAGCTCCTGTGTCTCGGAGCAAAATTGCCCGAATGTACGTTACGAATGCTGCAGGTCCAACTGCATCGTAAAAAGAAACTCCGTGGTAGCTTGGGTTTGGCTCTGCGATGTTCTTGTATTTTCCGCTTTTTTTCCAGTCGAACTTTCCGCTCTCAACGATTACGCCGCCGAGCGTTGTTCCGTGGCCGCCAATGAATTTTGTTGCCGAGTGAACAACAATGTCCGCTCCGTGCTCAATCGGACGAATCAAATATGGCGTTCCAAAGGTATTGTCGATTACAAGCGGAATTGAATGTTTGTGAGCGATTTTTGCAATCTCATCAATATCAGGAATATCGCTGTTCGGATTTCCGAGGGTTTCAAGATAGATTGCGCGTGTATTTTCTTTTATTGCGCCTTCAATCTCCGCCAAATTGTGTGCGTCAACAAAAGTCGTTTTGATTCCGTACTGAGGGAGCGTGTGCGAGAGCAAGTTGTACGAACCGCCGTAAATTGTCTTTTGTGCCACGATGTGTCCGCCATCCGCAGCCAGTGCCTGAATCGTGTATGTGATTGCCGCCGCGCCAGAAGCTACCGCAAGGGCCGCGCTTCCGCCTTCCAAGGCCGCTATGCGTTTTTCAAAAACGTCTTGCGTGGTATTTGTAAGGCGACCGTAAATATTTCCGCTGTCTGCAAGCCCGAATCGGTCTGCCGCGTGTTTTGAATTATGAAAAACATACGAAGTTGTCTGGTAAATTGGTACTGCCCGTGAATCTGTAGCTGGGTCTGCGTTTTCCTGTCCAACGTGCAACTGTAAAGTTTCGAATCTGTAATTTGCCATAATAGTGTCTCCTTATTTTTATTCTGTTTTGTTTTTATAAAGCCTTGTGGCTTAAAGAGTTAGTTTGAACATAAATAAGAACAGAGGCACATCCGTCCGTTTCGAAAATTTTCGCGAACAAGTTTTTCAAAGTAAATCGCCATACATACCTCCAGATTTTTGCTAATTCCTATCGTTTAGATAGGAATACTTTATTTTATATTACCTACTTTGTCAATAGGGAATGTAAAATAAAATGTTTTTTTTGTGAGAATCTCTAGCGGCGGGCAAAAAATATTAAATACCCCCTCAACAATCGTCGATATTCTATGTATAATCAACGCTATGACCAGTTTTTTACGAGTATTGTTTGTTTGTTCTGATGACATTTGCCTTGCGCCTATGGCCACACAAATCCTTTTGAACATGGTGCGCAAGAAGAAAATCAACAGTCGTTTTTTTATTTCGTCGGCAGGTGCTATGCTTACGGAAAACGATTTTGATAAAGAAATGCATGAGAAGTCAAAAAAAATGTTTAAAAAATGCAAATATTGATATTGGTGTTCACACATCGGTTAAAGTTAAAAAAAGAGGATGCAGAGAAATACGATTGGATTTTGTGCATGGATGAAGCTTGCATGAAAAAATGTTTTGCGATTCTCGGTGACCATGCGGTTTACGTAACTCCAATTGATGTAAAAAAGATTTTTATTATGAATCCGGCTTCGCCAATCTCTTTGAACGGAATGATTAAGGCTCGTGTTTGCCGCCTCATGGATTTTACGGGGCTTTCCCGCGATATTGATAATCCTCTGCTTACAGGTGATTTTTGGACTGCTTACCGGGAAATTTATTCTGGTTGCGCATCTTTTATTACTTTGGCAACCCGATAGTTTGTAAAATTCGCTTTTTGCACGGCAGAATCCCTGTCGTGCCATTTTATGATGCTGGATTGTATTTCCAGCGATTTTTTTTGCGGTTTTCTGTCTCGTCTTCCTCTGAATCAGATTTTTCGATTTTTTCTTTTGTAGGTTCCGCTTCGTTTTCGGCTTGTTCGTCCGTTTTTTTGTCGGAAGGTTCTGCGGCTTTGTCAGGCTCATCGGCATTTTTTATTTTCTTCGTCGGCTTTCGGCTGCACTGGAACTTTTTTAGTCAATTTGCCTTTGATTTTTAAAATGCCATTTTTGTATGAAGTTTTTAATTTTCCTGCAAAAGCCAAATCAATATCCTTGTCGAACGAGTCGTTTTCAAAAGTGAATTTTGTCCAGTCGGCATTCTGCATTTGATTTTTGTCGGTACCTTCTGTTACAAAATCCGCTTTTAGAGAAAAGATGCCTTTTTCGTTCTCCGCAATGTCTTTTGCGATATAAAATCCGTTTTCAGCGTCGGTGCGCTCCGAAAAATCAAAATATCCTTTTTCATTCGTGCTGATTTTGTAGGCAATCCCTCTGTGGATAAATTGAATCGTGAGCTTTTTTCCTTGCGAGGAGATTTTTAAATCATCGTTTTGCAAAAATTCCGGGGAAGAGACTGCAAACAATAAAAGCGTGTAAAGACCTTTTGGCATGGCTTGCTTTTTTGATTTTGAATCAATATAAACTTCCCGAAGCTCTTTTGTGGAGTGCTTTTTTGAGGCACTTGAAACTGCATCAAAAAAATCCTTCGTTGTCGTAACGGTTGTTGTTGTGTTTGCCGTTGATTTTAAAGTCCAGTTGAGATGATTTTTTGTTTTGGCGTTAGCGTTTGTGTTAAGCTGAAAGTCAATCGACAGAGTTTGCGCAAAAACAAAAATATTGGTGAGTAAAAGAATTAAAATCAACGTAAATTTTCGCATGATTTTTTAGGTCCGCTTTTTGAATTCAGAATAATCTTCAAAATCATCAAAAATCTTTCTGAACGCGCTGTTCGGGTCTTTTAGAACTTTAGAGCCTCGTGTTATTTTGCAAAGTGAAATGTGAAATTTCTTTGCGATTTCGCGTTGCGGTGTGCCTTTTTCGATTTCTTTTACAGTAATCCATCTCGTTGCCATGTCGTTTATTTCTGCTGGCGTAAGAAGACAGTTAAAAAAGTTTTCAACAAAGTTTACGTCGTCCACTTCCGAAAGAATTTTTATTATTTCCTTAAAAGAAGTTTTGCGTTCCGTTTCAATTTGATTTTCCAAGTTTTCGTTTCCGTTCATAAAATGTGAATTTAAGTCTATTTCTTTTGCATTAAGATTTCAACAGTTGCCGTTTCGCCTAAGCGAATGTCCTACTGTTTTTGCATTACAAGTCTAATAGCCGCAGTTTCGCCCTGAAAAGAAACCCCTGTATTATAGAAGACTTTTGTTTTTGCTTCGTTCACGTACAAGTTTTGTGAACCTGTAATTTCTGCGCCATTTGATTCAAGTTGTTTGAACATATTGCCCAGCTCCAGAAATTGTGCAAAAAAATCTTTTATTTTTTTTAGAGTTTCTGCAGTTTCTTTTCCGTTGCTTTCGGTTATTTTTACTTATCGAAGCATCGTTATAGCCTGTGATTTCGAAAGTGGCAGGCTCGCTTATGTTTTGACCGAAACCGACAACTTGAGCTTCAATCGTCCAAGTGCCGATAATCCACGGTTCGTTAAAATTCTCCACCGAGATGATTTTGTCGCCGGCAGACTGCGCGAATGTTGCTGCAAGTGCGAACAAAAATATTGCTAGAATGCTAAAAAGTTTTTTCATAAAATCTCCTGTTTGGGCTGCGACTTTTTACTTAAATGCTGTTATTTTAACTTTAGCATTGTGATTGCCGCGTCAATTGACTGCCCGTTTTTCGTAATTCCAAATTTGTAAGTGACCGAGGTTTTTGGGGGATTCAAAAATATTCGGTTCGTGCCTGTAAAAATTGCACCGTGTTCTTTTAGGACTTTTAAATTTTCTTCTGGAATCATAAAGTCTTCAAAAATCTGTTTTAGGTCCGCGAGCGTCATTGCAAGTTCGTTTCCGTCTTGCGTGGTCATTAAAATTTGCGAGTTGTCTTCTTTTGATTTTATTACGACAACTCCCTGCGCGGCTTCGGGACCATTTATGAGCGTAAGTTTCCACGTTCCCACAATCCAGTCTTCGTTAAAATTCGCCGTGGTAATTTCTTTGTCGCCAGGTGCCGCAAATGAAGAAAGTATACAAACGATAAAAAAAATGGGCAAAATCAACAGTTTTTTCATAATTCCTCCGGTTTTATTCAGCAACGCCCAGATAATGGCATCTCGCTTTGTGATTTTTGTCTATGTTCTTCCATTCTGGAATTTCATTTTTGCATTTTTCGGTGGCTTTTGGGCATCTGTGGGCAAAAGGGCAGCCCGTAACGTTTTTAAGGACTGTTTTTACTTCCCCCGCATTCAGAGTGCCTTTTCCTGCCGAGCCTTCAAAGAGCAATTTTGTGTAGGGATGCGCTGCCGTTTTGTACAAATCTTTTGCGGGTGCTTCTTCCAAAAGCATTCCTGAGTACATTACGCCGATTGTGTCGCAAAAATAGCAGCTTACGCGCAAGTCGTGGGCAATAAAAAGGAATGAAAGGTTCCTTGAGTTTTTTATGTCCAAAAGAAGGTTCAGAATCTGCCCCTGAATGCTAACGTCCAGCGCGCTTACGATTTCGTCGCAAATCAGAACGTCTGGCTTCATTATTAGCCCGCGCGCAATCGAGATTCTCTGTCTCTGCCCGCCGGAAAATTCACTCGGCCGCCTGTCAAGGTCGCTTGGATCAAGGCCCACTTCTTCCAAAAGCGTTGCCGCCTGCTCCCGTGCAGCCGTCTTGCCCGGAAAAGATTTTGAATATCGGTATGCGTTGGTAAGAATAGAGCATACGCTCATTCGCGGATTTAGCGAGCGTGATGGATCTTGAAATACATATTTTATTTTTTCGCGGTATTCGCGGAGTTCTGTTTTTGAAAGTTTCGTAACGTCGCAAGCAGGTTTTTCGCCCTGCGGATTGTAAATTATGCTCCCGGAATTTGCTTTGTACATTTGCACCAAAAGACGGGCAGTGGTGGTTTTCCCGCACCCAGATTCCCCTACAAGCCCGTAGGTTTTTCCGCGTTCAATTCCAAAAGAAACATCGTTCACCGCATAAACTTTTTTGTCTGCCTTGGCAAAAAATCCTGCGTCGAGCGAAAAAGTTTTTGTTAAATTTTTAGCTTCAAGAATAAAATCCATTTTTATAGTATAATTTATTTTAAGCAAAAAAAAAGACCGAAGCTACATTTTGCAACGGTCTTTTTTGTTTTTAATCATGCTGAATTTATTTCAGCATCTATTCAGCATTTATATTTGATTACAGCGGAATATTTCCGTGTTTTCTGTGAAGAATCTCTGTGGAAGTTTTTCCTTTGAGAAGCTCAAAACTCATTGCAACTCTTGCACGTGTTTCTTCCGGTTCAATTACAGCCGAAATGTAGTCACGCTGAGCGGCGATTGTTGGAGTCATAAACGTCTCGCGGTATTCTTTTCCCTTCTGCTCGACCAAAGATGCATTTGCCGGGTCTTTGAGCTCTTTTGCGTACAAAATTCCGATTGCGCCTTCCGCACCCATTACGGCAATCTCTGCTTTTGGCCAAGCATAAACAAAATCCGCGCCGAGGTGCTTTGAACACATTGCGATGTAAGCTCCGCCGTAAGCTTTTCGTGTGATTACTGTAACTTTTGGGACCGTAGCTTCTGAGTATGCGTAAAGAACCTTTGCGCCGTGGCGGATGATTCCTTTCTGCTCTTCCTGTGGGCCCGGCAAGAATCCTGGAACGTCAACGAAAGTGAGGAGCGGAATGTCGTAGCAGTCGCAGTAGCGAACGTGACGAGCGATTTTGTCCGAAGCGTCGCTGTTCAAAAGTCCGCCGAAGAATCCTGGGTTGTTTGCAACGATACCGATTGTTTTTCCCTGCATTTTTGCAAAACCGATTACTGCGTTGCCGGCGAATTCTGGCATAATCTCAAAGAACGAGTCATCATCAACAACATCGCTGATTACAGATTTGATGTCGTATCCTTTTTTTGTGTCTTCAGGAAGAATTGATTTGATTGATTCAAGCTTGCTTTCGGTGAATTTGAATTCTTCTTCTGTTTTTGTGCCGAAGAGACCAGATTTTACGTTCTTTTTTGATTCAAGAGCCGACTCGTCTCCGTAGTAGTGCGGAATGTAATCCAAAAGTTTTCTAACCTTTTCGTAACATTCGTTTTCTGTTCCGCATCTAAAGTGAGCAACGCCCGATTTTTGAGAATGAATTGCGGCTCCGCCTAAATCCTCTGCCGAAATGTCCATGAACATAACTTGTTTTACAACTTTTGGTCCTGTGATGAACATCTGAGAAATATTGTCGATTGTGAAGATAAAGTCTGTGAGTCCCGGAGAGTAAACTGCGCCGCCTGCACATGGACCTGCGATAATCGAAATCTGCGGAATCACGCCCGACGCGCGGACGTTCTGATTGAAAATTTCGCCGTAGCCGCAGAGCGCGTCAACACCTTCTGGAATTCTCGCTCCGCCCGAATCGTTAACGCCGATTACAGGGCATTTCATTTCAATCGCCATTTTGATGATTTCTGCAATCTTTTCGCCGTGAACTTTACCGAGCGAACCGCCCTGAACCGTAAAGTCCTGAGAGTAGATAGCGACCTTTTTACCGTTGATAGTTCCGAATCCTGTGATTACACCGTCATACGGAAGCTCTTTTTTGTCCATTCCAAAGTTTGTGCACTGGTGTCTAGCTCCTGCGTAAATCTCCATGAAGCTGCCTTCATCCAAAAGTGCATTGATTCTTTCAATTGCGTGAAGCTTTCCTTTAGCGTGCTGTTTTTCCAAATCGTATTCAGCCATTTGTATCCTCGTCTGTTAATTTATTCAAACAGATTCCTTTATCTGTCAAACTTCTGCAAAAATTGTAATAGCAACATATTTTTTCGTCAATATGACATTTTTTGAATTTTTGTCAAAATAAAATTTTTTCGCGAAAGTGGAAATGTTCGGATTGTGTGCAATAAAGTTGGTGATTTTGAGAAAAAAGCCAGCTGATTAAAAATCTTATTTTAATAAATAACAATCCCCGGTAAACGATTATATTTAAAGAAAAAATAACTCAAAACGTAGCATATAGAAATTATCATTATGCCAATAAACACACCTAGTTTTGTCATTTTTTTTCTTGTACGAATTCTGTGAAACATAAGTCCAAATAATATTGATACTATCAACCCAATAGCAAACATATTTATTCCATTCCAATTCAAGTTTATAACAATATTCTTTTACATTTCTGTAACTTTTACCTAATAACTATGAGCAGCCAAGTTATTGTTAAGGAAGTTTTTTTTGATTTCTTCAATAAAAAACATACGGAGTTTTAAAAAATTCTCGGCGTGTTTTAAAAAATTCTCCGTATGTTTTTGGGTAAAACTCGGCGTGTTTTTTTTGAAAAATCCAGTGTAATTCCGCCCCTGCTTCGAAGTCCTTCATACAAAATGCAGTATAGATGCCGAAATAAATTCGGCATGACGCAATTTTTTAGACAAACTCTCCTTAGCGGTACTGTCATTCCGAACTTGATTCGGAATCTGCGCAAATCGGTGCCAATCCAGTTAAGTTCTGCAGAATTGAATCAACCAAGTTTTATATTGTTAATACTCATTTAAGAATTGTAATTTAGTATAAAAACCGCATGTGGATTAGCACAGCCCCTGCTCTGGGAGATTACATTCCTGTTGCGCCTACAAATGACGAGGCAAAACAGCATAATTCCAAATTGCCGGGCATGGGCGGTGTGTTTAATCACATCAATCTCAATTGTTATCACTACGCGGGGAACAACCCGGTGAAGTATGTGGATCCGGATGGAAGAGATATTAAAAATCCAACTAGCAAATATATTTTAGGAAAATTGGAAGATCCTATCACAATTGGAAAAGACAGCAATGGTGTAGATATAAAACTCAGTTTTTTAATTATTGCACCGGGTGAAACTGTGAAAGGCCATTTCGATGGAGCTATCTTGAAAGATGGCACCATTGTAAAAGTATCCGCGGAATCTAAATTAAACGAAAATGTTAATTTTACCATATTGGAGAATGATAAAGGAGAAGTGGATTTCGATTTTTCAGATTACGCTAGTTTTTGTACTGATAAAAAAAATAATGACATAAAAGGAATGTTAAATTTTCTGCCTTTTTGTGGTGAATACGATTATTCAGGTAAATATTCAGAACAAAATAAAAAAGGTGCTACTTTACACAAATGGTGGGCAAATGCTTCATCGCCTGAAGAATGCGGTACTCCGGAGAACTGGGATAAAAATGGTATGGCATCTGAGAAACAGCAAAAATTGCGAAGGGAGGTCGAAAAAAAATGGAAAAACGACTAATCTACAGCATAACAATTTGTGCAGTGTTATTATTTATATTTGTTTGCGTGCTTAAAGGCTTGTTTGGAGTTGCAGATGTTGATTACATAATCAAAGCGGTAACCAAAATTGACAAAGCTGACAAAATATTAAATAAATCTATGTTTAATGACCATATTGAATCGGCTGATTTTAATCTGTTATTGAAAGATGGACAAGAAATTTATGTGGGAGATGTTACCTGTAATGACAATAAATTAACCTACGGACATATTTTTACGGTGAATGATTATCATTTAAACTATTGTCAATATGATTCTGAAAAACAGAGCTTTGAGATTTGTTCAAATTCTGGATTCAAGGAATTATTTTCCTTGGACAGCAACTTGCTTCCAGAACTCATAGATAAAATCTGTTTTCATTCTAGGATTGAGGCGTATATCCCCATCATTTCTGCTGACGACTTTAGTGAGCGCAAGATACTTCTAGAAGAAATATCTGAAATCTACACAGAAGATGAATTAAAAAGTGGTGAAAAAAAATATTTTTTGTGGCGGGCAAATTGAAAATATCTGACAGGTATTCAAAAATTTTCTTCCCACAAATCGCGATTTGCAGGAAGAACGACTCACCTGAAAAATCGTTAGATTTTTCGGAGCCGTGTGGCAAAATACAAAAACTTGCTTGCAGTTGCGTTATTTTTTAGTGAATCATGATTTGTAATGTCGGGAACTATCGCACAAGACTAAGCCTAGCCCAGATTGTAGTGGTTGCGTAGCAAAACCGCGTAGCGGTTCGGAGGCGAAGGCCGTAGCCACGAAAAGCTGGGAATGCCAGTTGATAAGTGGCGACGGTAAATTTTATGCGTGCTCTAAAAGCTAGATTTGCTCCCTTTTCTGCGGGAACTTTTAAGGAAGAGTTTTTTTGATTTCTTCTATTATATAGCTAAAATTGTTTGTTTCTCCGATAATTCCGCGGTCGTTTGTGAACATTAGGATGCCGAGTTTGCATTTGCCTTGCGTAAAGTGTGCGAGGCGCTTTTGGGAGGCTTTTAAGAGGCTTTTTGTCACGGCGCTTGTCATGTTCGATTCGTCAAGGATTTCTAGAGCCGCGTCCACTGTTGCCGAAGAAAAAATCCGTGCAATATCGAATTGCTCAACTCCGCAAAGGGCTGCGTGCGCCGCAATAAGTTCCAGTCGGCAATCTGCGTTGTGGGAATGTGTGTTCATAATTCCGCCTGCAAGTTTTACGAATTTTCCAGCGTGCCCAACAAGAAGAATGTGCGTGAATCCATAAAAAAGTGAGAATTCAATGGCCTTTCCAATAAAATTCGAACATTTTTCTACGGGAATATTTTTTAGCTCCGGGTAAGTGCTTATAAAATCCGTTCCGTAATTTCCTGGAGTCAAAATGATTGGTCGAACGGAAGATTTGCCCGTAAAATTTTCGGCCAGGAATTTTATTTCGACTTCAATCGATTCAATCAGTGCGTTTTCGCTCATCGGCTCTACGACTCCCGTGGTTCCGAGAATCGAAATTCCGCCTTCAATCCCAAGAATCGGGTTAAAAGTCTGTTTTGCGATTTTTTCGCCTTCTGGAACTTCAATTTGAATTTCGGCCTCCCCAAAAAATCCGTGTTCGCTGCACGCTTTTTGAACGGATTCCGTAATCATCTTTCGGGGAACGGAATTTATGGCGAACTCGCCGGCTTTTTGGTCAAGCCCGCTTTTTGTTACCGTTCCAACGCCCTTTCCGCCAGTTATGCGCACGACCGTGTTTTTTTGCGAATCGCAAGTTGATTTTTTTAGGCAGACCTTTGCAAAAATGAGAATTCCGTCAGTCGCATCAGGGTCATCGCCAGCATCTTTTTGAACCGCGCATCGGGCAGAATTTTCATCAATAAATTCTCCTTCTAAAATTTCTGCCGCCGCATACCAGCCTTTTGGCGTTATGATTTTTGAATAGCTCGGAAATTTTTTCGTAAGAAGCGCTTCTGTTGCTGCCATTGCCGCGATTGCCGCGCAAGAGCCTGTCGTAATTCCGCAGCGAAGTTTTTTTGAGCCAAAAATAACATATTGTTCGGTCGCGAGTTTTTGCATTAAAACAGTTTACAATAAAAATTAGATTTTTGCCGAGAGTTTTGATATTTCATCCGTATTATAAACTTGCCGAATTTGAAAATCATTACTAAATTCTTCGTTATGAGTAATGAATCGAAAACTAACAAAATCCTGCGGATTGACGATAAAATTTGGCTTTCCAGCGGACTAAAGCCTGAGGAATTTGCCAGAACAAGACTTTCCGCCGCTCTTGATGAAAAGGGCGTGATTGCAGAAATTGCTGGCGAAAAAGTAAATTTTACGGAATATAAATTTGGCGGAACCAAAAATATTGATAACGAAATATTTTTTGAAGGTGATTTTTTTGACGGACTTCCGCTGAACAGTATTTTTGAAGGCGCGGAGATTTCTTGCGGAAAGAATAATGCTTTCTTTGCTGTTGAAAAGGCTCTTACCGCCGCCATTTGCGAGAACTTAAAAATTACGTCTCTGGGCGGTGAAGGAATAATGGTTTCGAAGGACGCAAAAAAAGTGCTGTTTTTGCCAGGTAAGCTCTATGAGCAGTGCGCTCTGTGCGTCCCGGCTGTCTATTCGGAAGTGCAGGGAAAATTCCTGAACAAAGCCCTAAAAGACAAAGATGCGTTGATGTTCACCCGGTCTGTAATTGCCTACAAAGCTTTGACGGGCAGTTTTCCGTTTGAAAAAACAGACCTTTCTGAGCGGCAAGTTGATATTTATGATAACGATTTTCTTCCATTAAGTTACGCTGTTAACGGAATCAACAAAAATCTTTCTGAATCAATTGATAATGGCTTAATGCTCACCACGCCGCAAATTTTCCATTCAGGAAAAAGAGATTTTACCGACGCAAAAAAAGAAGCTAGACGAAAATTGATTTTGGAAAAAGCATCGGCTTTTAATCCTGAAGATTTTCTTTCGGAACTCGAAAATAAAAATCGCAGTTTAGAAATGAGCGAAGCTGACTTTGCGCTCCGCAAAGAAAAATGGCTTTCTTCAACAGAAAAACGGTTAAAAATCGTTCGCTTTACTCGCCGCAACAAAAACAGAATTCTTGCAGTTTTTGCAGTGTTTGTAATTGGATTTTGGGCAGGCCACAGTTTTTACAAAGAGAATCTGAACCGGGCTTCCACAAAAGGACTCACTCCGTTTGAGAGCGTGCAGTCTCTTTACACTCAGATTAATCACGCTGACGTACCGAATTTGCAGGAAGTTGTTAGCGGAAAAAAGACCGACGCTCTGATTCAGATTGTGAGCGGATATTTTATTACCGCAAAGGAGCGGCTCACGACCGACGATAAGGCTGGAACGTACACGCCGGGCGAGTGGCTTTTGATGAAGAACAAAACGACTTTCTGGCAGTACGGAATTACGAACCTAAAACTTGACGGACGCGAGGCCGATTGCAATTATGATTTTCCTTGCCGAAAAGACAAAAAAGCCGCTCTGACCGAGTGGAACGGAAAGCCGCTCAAAAATGGCGATACTACGAGCGTTCTTGCGGATTATTATTTTATTCACAGCGACGGTGCCTTGATTCATGTTGCGCACAACGTTGAGACCGTAACTCTCACATGGAAAGGAAAGTGCTGGCTTGTAACAGAAATTACCGGTAAAAGTGATGAGGAGAAGGTAAAACTCAAAGACTTCAAAGCGATTTACCAAAATATTCTTGACGCGAACAACGGTGATTTTGAGTCTTCGGTTGCTTCTCTTCGCGAAAAATATGCATGGATTCCGACTGACCTTGAACTTTTCAGGGATTCAGAATCAGTGCTGGAAAAATATGAAATCGAAACAGCCAGAGATTTTGTGAACGCTCATTCATCAGAATTTTCTAAAAGGCTCAATTCCGAATTTCAAAACTAGACAAAAAATTTGAGTTTTTGGAAATATAAAAAAAATACTGAAAATTAGATAAAAAAATTGAAAATTAAACAGTATTGAGTTATAGTTAAAGCATATCTTTTTAATATTGAATCGTGATTTTTACATGGAGGTTTTATATGAAAAAATCATTTCTTTTTGCTGCTGGACTTATCGCTGCTACAACATTTGTAAGCTGTGGTTCAACAAGCGGTGCTACTTCTAACTCAGAGTCGGCATCTGCTGCTGCTGCTCAGAAACAGGTAATCGGTGCAGAGGGAATCGCTCGCCCGGCTTGGGTTGTAATGGGACGCGAGGCAGAGGATGGTCTTTATGCAGTTGGTTCTGGAAAAATGAGCACTTTGCAGAATTCTCTTACACTTGCTAAGGCTAACGGACGCACTGAGCTTGCGAATACATTGCAGGTTAGCGTAAAGAATGCTTTGCAGACGTATACACGTGATACAGGCGTAAAAGAAGACGTTCTTACTTATATGGAAGCTGCTTCTGTTCAGAAGTCAGACGCAATGCTCAAAGGTTCAAAGCAGGTTGACTACTGGCTCGGACCTGATGAAACAGCTTATGTTTTGATGTTCCTTCCATATCAGGCAGTTGTTCCTGAGTTGAACGCAGTTGTAAAAGAGTACACTCAGACAGAAAAAACAGCTTTTACAGTTGAGACAGCTCACGATTTTATCAAAGCTAACATCAACTAACTTTTAGATTTTATTATTTTATGTAAAAATAGGTCGGATGGCAGTTTGATTTTTGTCGTTCGGCCTATTTTTTTTTAATTTCACTTTTTGTCGGAAGGTAATGCAATGAAAAAGATTTTATTTTGGCATTTTGATTATGTTTTTAGTTTCATCAGTTTTTGCGTTTCCTTTCTTCCAAAAAAAGAAAAAAGCAGTGCCGAAAGTCGAAGAAAAAACTGAGCAGACAAAATCTGTTGTGGACACTTTTTCGGACGTGAATTTTTCGCTTCTTCCGTGCAACATTCTGATTGCGATTGTTCAGCCTTACCGTAGCGAAAAAAAACAGGACGAGGCGGCAATTGACGAGGCTGTTAATCAGATTGAGATGTTTATGCTCACCACCGAGTTTCAGGCGGCTTACAAGTTGAACAAAATCAATTCGGCTTCTTTTGTTGATACCGACTACAAATATTCTGTTGGCAACAGTTCCCAGCGAGATTTGTGGAAAGAAAAATGCAAAATCCTCGGAAAAAAAGAGAATCTTTTTGGCAGCTGGATTTATTTTATAGAATTTGAGGGGCTTCCTGCCTCAACTCGGCGCGAGTATTTTTCTTTGGATTCAGAGATTTTTGAGTGGTCGAACAAGGCCGGACAAATTCCTGTTTGGCTAAAATACCAGACAGAGCATCTTCCTTCAGATGAATTCAATTTTGCAATCGGGTGCAAAAAGCAAGACAGAAATTTTTCCAAGACGATTCTTGAGTCGTTTATGAACGGACTTTGCGAAATCGTAAAAGACCGCAATACACAGCTCGTAAATTTTGAGACAAACAAGCAGTTTCAGACTCAGAATACTGGACGAGTTGACAAAACTGACTTGATGGTTTCGTATTCATCTGCAAGCCTGACGAATGTTTTTGTAGTTGACAGATTTATTGACACAGACGGAACTGTCTACACTTTAACGGCTTGCAAACGCTAATTTTAATTGAATCTCTGATAGGTTCAATTTTGAGTTTCAAAGCTGGACAAAAAATGCGGTAGCGGCATTTTTAAGCTGACTAAAAAACTCCACATTCGACCTGATAGAAAAAGAAGCGGATTCTTTGTAAAATCATTTTTATGCGTCTAATTAAAAAACTCACTTCGGGCATGGAAAGGCGATATTGGGCTTACACGGCAATTTCGCCTCTATTTATGGTTTTTGAAGTTCTCATGGAAAATACGATTCCTCTTGTAATGGCAAAAATCGTTGATGTGGGAATTTACAACAAAGACACGGCGTTCGTTACGAAATTCGGGCTATTGATGATTTCGATGGCATGTTTTTCGCTTTTTTGCGGGGCAATGTGCGGTCGCTCTGCGTCTGTGGCGGCGTTCGGGTTTTCTAAAAATCTTCGTAAAAAACTTTTTAGGCGTGTTCAGTCCTTTTCATTTTCAAGCATCGACAAATTCGGCACTGGCTCGCTCGTAACAAGACTTACAACAGACGTTACGAACTTGCAAAATATGTATCAGAACGTTATCCGTTCGATGATTCGCGCTCCTCTTATGCTTTTGAGCGGGACCGTAATGGCTTGCCTTATAAATATTCGGCTTGCAAGCATTTTTTTTATCGTCATTCCGTTTTTGTCGCTCGTTCTTACGGTGATTGCGCTAAAGGCGTATCCGCGTTTTAAGAAAATGTTTGAAAAATACGACAAACTCAACATGACTGTGCAGGAAAATTTGATTGCAATCCGGGTGGTAAAGGCATTCGTGCGTGGTGAGTTTGAGAACGAAAAATTTGATTCTGTGGCGGAAGATTTAAGAAAAAATCAGCTTTCGGCAGAAAAAATCGTAATTTTAAATCTTCCCGTAATGCAGCTTATGATTTATGCCTGCATCGTTTCTGTTTTGTGGCTCGGCGGCAACATGATTTTGCGCGGAAGCATGAAAGTCGGTCAGCTCATAAGTTTTATCACTTACATCACTCAAATTTTAATGAGCCTTATGATGCTGAGTCGGCTTTTTGTAATGTTCATAATGACTCGTGCGTCGATTTCTAGAATCAGCGAAGTTCTTGATGAAGATGGCGAGGAAATTCTTGATTCAAGACGAGAAAAAATCCAGCTTGAATCCGGCGAAATAGAATTCAATCATGTTTATTTTAGTTACACGAACGACAAACAGAATTGTGTTCTTTCAGATATCAACTTAAAAATTCCTTCGGGGGCCACGGTCGGTATTCTTGGTGGAACGGGAAGTTCCAAAACTACGCTCGTTTCCATGATTCCGCGTCTTTATGATTCTCTTGAAGGCTCCGTAAAAGTTGGCGGGCACGACGTTCTTGATTATGAGCTTGAGACTCTCCGAAAATCAATCGGCGTGGTTTTGCAAAAAAACGTGCTTTTTAGCGGTACAATCGGCGAAAATCTTCGCTGGGGAAATATGAATGCCACTGACGAAGAAGTGATTGCGGCGAGCAAGGCGGCTTGCGCCCATGATTTTATAAAGTCCTTCCCGAACGGATACGAAACGAATTTGGGGCAGGGCGGGGTGAATCTTTCGGGCGGACAAAAACAGCGGCTTTGTATTGCGAGGGCGATTCTAAAAAATCCAAAGATTCTGATTCTTGATGACTCGACCAGCGCGGTTGACACTGCGACCGATTTGCGGATTCGTTCAGCGCTAAAAAATCTTTTGCCAAAGGCTACAAAAATCATTATTGCGCAGCGGATAGCATCCGTACAGGAGGCTGATTTTATAGTGCTTCTTGATGACGGAAAAATAAATGCCGTTGGCACGCACGACGAGCTTCTTTTGACGAACGAGATTTACAAAGAAGTTTATGATTCTCAGATGAGCAAAAGTTAAAAAAGAGGAATAATATGCCACCTGTAAAAATGAGGGGAACTCAAAAACCAAAAAATACAAAACGTACGATTTTAAGACTTTTTTCGTACATGGGAAAATTCAGGCTTCTCTGGCCGGTCGTTTTTTTGTGCGTAACGATTTCGTCACTTGCGGGCGTGGCCGGAGCCTATCTTTTAAAGCCTGCCTTGAACGACTATATTTTGCCTTTCATTGGCTCTGAGTCCCCGAACTTAAAGCCGTTTGTTCAGCTGATTTTTACGATGATTGGAATTTATCTTTTGGGTGCCGCTTCGTCGTTTATTACCGAAAGAATTCTCATTTACATTTCCACAAAAACGCTTTGCAATATTCGAAAGGATTTGTTTCATCATCTTGGAAAATTGCCGCTAAAATATTTTGATTCAAAACCTCACGGCGTTTTAATGTCGCTTTTTACGAACGACACCGACACTTTGCGCGACATGTTCAGCCAGAGCGTCCCTCAGCTTCTTTCGATGTTTTTCCAGGTGACTGGAATTTTCGTTATGATGATTTTTTTGAGCGTGCCGCTCACGGTTCTGATGGTCTCGACGATTTTTTTGATTATGCTTCTTGCGACAAAAATCGGAAAAAAATCTGGACAGGCATTTCGTTCGCAGCAGGCGAATATTGGCGCGGTGAATGGCTTTATTGAAGAATTGATTGAAGGCCAGCGCGTGGTAAAGGTTTTTAACCGCGAACAGGAAGCTTACCGCCGTTTTGACGAACTTAACGAAAAACTCCGGGAGGCCGGAACGCGGGCAAACACTTATGCAAATATTCTCGGCCCGATTATGAATAATCTTTCGCATGTTCAGTACGCGCTTACGGCAATTCTAGGTGCGTTCCTCGTGATTTGGGGGCACAGCGACATTGGCACGATTGCGACTTTTTTGCAGTCCACAAGAAAATTCTCGCAGCCGCTCACTCAGGTTAGCCAGCAGATTAACTCGATTTTAAATGCACTTGCAGGAGCTGAGCGTATTTTTTCTGCGATTGACGAGAAAGTTGAAGAAGATGACGGGCAGGTTGATTTGGTAAACGCCTATGAAACGCTGGCAAATCTTGCAAAAGACGGCGTTTCTCATTTGGTGGAAAGTTACGCACCTACAGGTTCCTGGGCTTGGAAGATTACTTCTACCGGACAGCTCAAAAAATTAAAGGGCGACGTGGTTTTTAAGAACGTGAATTTTTCTTATGAAAAAGATGTGCGGGTCTTGAGTGATATAAATCTTCATGCAAAGCCTGGGCAAAAAATAGCCCTTGTTGGTTCAACCGGAAGCGGAAAGACTACAATCACGAATCTTTTGACGAGATTTTATGATATTGAGGATGATTACGGCTCGATTACTTACGACAGCATTCCGATTCAGGACATAAAAAAAGACGCTTTGCGTCGTTCTCTCGGAATGGTTTTGCAGGACACTCATCTTTTTACGGGGACGATTCGCGAAAATATAGCTTACGGAAATCTTGAGGCGAGCGAAAGTCAGGTTCTTGCGGCGGCAAAATTGGCCAACGCACATTCGTTCATAAAGCATTTGCCACATGGCTACGACACTGTGATTACCGGCGACGGGGCGAGCCTTAGCCAGGGGCAGCGTCAACTTTTGGCGATTGCAAGAGCCGCGTGCGCGAATCCTCCGGTTTTGATTCTTGACGAAGCTACAAGTTCAATTGATACGAGAACAGAGGCTTTGATTCAGTCGGGAATGGATAAATTGATGAGCGGACGAACCGTTTTTGTGATTGCACACAGACTCAGCACCGTTCGGAATGCCGATGAAATTATTGTTCTTGACCACGGAAAGATAATTGAGCGCGGAAATCACGAAGAACTTTTAGCCAAGGAAGGCATGTATTACAAACTCTATACAGGCGCGTTCCAACTCTCGTGATTTTCTTATTCTACAAGTTGACAAAAAAATGGGCGGTAGCGTAGGGTTTGGCAGAAAAATGATTTTGACCGTTCGCGACCGAAGGAAGTCGGATACTTATTACGGTCATCATCATTTTTTCTGAACCCCGAAGCGAACGCCCCTAAGATTTTTATGATGGCGAGGTTATTTTAGCAATGCCGCGATTTCTGGTCTGTCCCAGCGGGCAGCCATTTGTGCAGGCGTTTCGCCAGAAATATTTTTTGCAGTCTTGTCTAGGTTCAGCGAAACAAGATGCTTTACAACTTCTTCATCCGCTGTGCGAGCTGCATAATGCAAGATTCCGTCACCTTGCTTGTCAGTCTTTTTGCCAGCATATTTTACGATTTCATCAAGAATCTGCAAGTTTTTTGTTTTGAATACGCTTGTGAGCGCGTTTTCGCCGTTATTAGTTGCAAGGTAAGGATCTGCGTTGTATTCAAGAAGAACCTGCGAAAGCAAGCGTGAATTTTTTGTAACGGCTGTGTTCAAAGCTGTAACGCCTTTTCCGTTTCGTGGCGTTGCCGGATAGCCGATTTTTAAAAGGCTTGTGAGTAAGTCTTTGCTCACGTTCTTTTCAACGGCAATGTGAATCGGAGTGTTTCCGTCTGAGTCAACGATTGTTGTATCAGTTCCCAGAACGGCTTTTATAACGTCAAGTTTGTATCGGAGCGACAGAGAGAACGGTGTGTCACCCTTTGAATCCCTTGCGAGAGGATTTCCGCCCGCGTTGCGAATCAAATTGATAATGCTTACGTCGCCAATTGCGGCCGCATCATGATAAGCTGTTTTTCCGTACATATCCTGAATCTGCGGTTTTGCCCCGCTGTCCAAAAGAAGCTTTATCATATCTGCGTTTCGACCAAGAACTGCATCCATAAGGATTGTGCGTCCGGTTGAATCCGTGGCATTTACGTCTGCGCCGTTTTTAATCAGCAATATTGCCATGTCGCGTTTGTTCGCGCGGCAAGTGTCGCTCAAAGCTGTTTTTCCGCTCAAATTCTGTGCGTCAACATCGATTCCTAGCGCGATAAGCTTTTCCGCTGATTTTGTGGCGTTCCATTTTACGGCAGCGTGGAGCGGAGTGTTTCCCAAATGGTCGCGGGCTAGATTGCTTGAAGTGTCGTAAACCGCACCGTTGTCAATCAAAGTCTGAATTATTCCCTGATTGTTGCCTTTTACGGCAGAAAAAAGCGGAGTCTCGCCGTTAGCGTTTTCGGCATTGATTTTTGCACCCTTTTTGATGAGCGAAGTCGTAGCTCTTGAAAGCTGCCATTCAGCTGCGTAGTGGAGCGGGGTGTTTCCCGTACCGTCAGTCTGGTGCAGCGTTCTTGAAGTTATGAGCCAATCCTGAATCGGGCTTCCTTTTACGAGCGCGATTCTGAGTGCCGAGTTGTTCTGCATGTTCGAAGCGAAAATATCAGCTCCCTTGTCGAGGAGAAGTTCACCTGCCTCTTTTTTGTTTTTCTGAACGGCAATAAAAAGAACCGAGTCACCGTTTTTGTTTCGTGCATTTACATCTGCACCCGCGTCAACGATGTATTTTACATATTCAATAGAAGCATTTTTTTGCAGCGCGATGTGGAGAGGCGTGTTTCCTTCTGAATCTTTTGAACTTGCGTTTTCTTTTGTAACGAGAGTTTTTAAGATTTCAGGAGATTTTGATTCAAGGGCTTTTGAAAGCGGAGAATTGCCTTTCATGTCTTCGGCGTACAAGTCAGCACCGTTTTGCGCATAAAAAGTTACGTGCGACGGAACGTTCTGCTCGATTGCGAGCGCGAGCGGCGTAACTCCCTGCTTGTTTCGTTCGTTCACAGAAACTCCGTTGTCAACTAAAAGCTGAAGAACGCTCACATCAACCTGATTCATTGTTGCTACGTGAAGAACTGTGTCTCCGTACATATCTTTTTGATTTACGTTAGCTTTGTATTTAATCAAAGTTTCGTAAATATTTTTTTGAGATTCCTTTGGAATAATCAGAAGAATCGGTGTTTTTCCGATTGAGTCTAGAGCATTTACCTTTGCACCGTTTGCAAGGAGCATTTGAACAATGTCTGCTCGTCCGTTTCGTACAGCGTCATGCAAAGGTGTTGCGCCAACGATGTCCTGCGCCGCGAGAATGCTGTCCAGGCTTATAGAAGAGCGTTCTTTTAAAATATATTCAACAATACCCGTGTGTCCCTGAATCGTTGCGAGGTGAAGAGGAGTCTGACCGTCTTCAAAACGCATGAGCATGTTGTGATTTCTTACGGCCTGCTCAAAATAGAAAAAATCTCCGCCTACAGGAGCCGCACCTTTTCTAAGAAGTGTGGCGGCTATTCTTATTGCAGCCGGATCCTGTGCGTTTTCGTAGGCGAGTGCAAGCGGAGTCTTTCCGTTGTTATCCTCGTCCGAGAGCGAAAGTCCTTGCTTTATGCAGTGTTCAATAGCCTTTTCGTTTTCGGTCTTTACAAAATAGTGTACGATGGATTGACCTTCCGTGTTGCGGATTTTCCCAGTCTGCTGTGTGATTGTCGCATCATACCACGGGGCTCCTTTTGCGAGGGCCAATTCGAGTGCAGTATTTCCCGCCGCATCCTTTGAGAAAATGTCCCCATGAACTATAGCGAGAACTTTTGTAGATTCGAGATTATTATTTTTTATTGCGACATGAAGCGCCGTGTCACCGGCATTGTTTTTGATTTCTGTATCAGCGCCCTTTATTATAAGAAAACTTACAAGATCGGCTTCGTTTACTTTTGCGGCAATATGAAGAGCCGTGTTTCCTTCCTCATCACATTCATTTATGTTAGTTGATGTATTAAAAAGTGCTCTTGCTTCATCATAGCGACCCTGCAAAATTAATTCCTGGAGCGAAGCCGTGTGCTTTGTTGAGGCACATGCGGACAGAACTAGGACGGTTGCAAAAATCGGCAATGATTTTGATAAAATTTTCTTCATTATTACTCCCACAAAAAAGTTTATCCTTTCAATTATCGGAATTCTAATTTAGTTATAAACCTTTTTTTGTAGATTCGCAGTTTGCGCATCGCCCCCAGATGCAAGTTTGAATAGTTGAACCGAAGAATCCTGCCGGAAGAAGCTTTTCGCATGAATCATTTAGATTTTGAATTTGCTCGTCCGCAAAAATATCGTAGATTTTATTGCATTCAACACATTTAAAATGAATGTGTGGCTTGGTTTCTACATCGTAGCGAAGTTCATCATCCTCAATTTTTACGACCTGAACCAAATTTTTTTCGGCAAAAAGCTTTAGCGTATTGTAAACCGTCGTTTTAGAAAGCGTGGAATAAAATGGCGAAAGCTCCGTGTAAATCATATCGACCGTCGGATGAGTGCGATGATTGTAAAGATACTCATAAATCATCGTGCGCTGAACCGATGGTCGAATTCCTTTTTCTTCCATTAATTTAGTAATTTTAGAAATTTGTTCTGCATTAGATTGTAACGTCATATAAAACCTTTATAAAAATGATTATCTTACAATTTTATAATTATTACAAATATTGTCAATTTAGGGAAGAAAACTTGGTTAACCTCAAATGCGAAAAGTTGACGAAACACATAAAGTGAACTAGAATGCAAAAAAGAAAGACGCAATCAAGGTTACGGTTGGTCTTCATACATTTGGTTAAAAAACCGCCTGTGTTTTGGAAGACGAGGCGGTTTTTTTATGCTTCCTTACAAAAATGTTCGAAGAGAGGCACGTTACCAGACAGGATAACCGAGCGAAAAAAGCACGATTATCACTAAAATCATAAAGATTTTTCCTACTGACACCGCACGCCCTCCCGGCTTTAAAATACGACTTTTGCCGTGCAGCTACTTGCCACTAGAGCCAGAAAGACCAACCGCAAACCTTGTCGGAACTAATAAAGGTTCCTATGATTGCGCCGATTTAGATTGTCGGTTGTTTTAGCGACAGAACTTCATGGAGATTGCCTTGCAAAATCAGAACAAAGTTACTGCATATTATCATCTTCCGGGGCTTTTTGAATTTTATGAGCTTTACAAAACTTTTTTGCCGATTTTTCGCGAGAACCGGGAATTCTTTTATGATTGGTGCGAAATCGGCTCGATTTACGGTGCGCCTGAAGGCTCGCTTTGGGGCGGGGGACGCACGAGTTTTGGGAGTGCGAATGCGAAAGACGTTTTTGGACTGATGAATGACTTTAAAATATCTGCGCGCCTTACGTTCAGTAATTCGTTGCTGCGGCAAGAGCATCTTTCTGACGAACAATGCAATTCGCTTTGCTCGTTGTTTGAAAAATCTTGCGTTCAAAGTGGCGTAATCGTTCATTCGGATTTGCTCGCGGACTATCTAAAAATCAACTTTCCGAATCTTTATCTGGTCTCTTCAACAACGAAAGTTCTCACGGATTTTGAGGATTTGCGCAATGAACTTGACCGCCCGGATTTTAAATATGTCGTTCCAGATTTTAGGCTCAACAAATCTTTTGAAAAGTTTTCTTCGCTTTCAGATTCACAAAAGTCCAAAGTGGAATTTCTTTGCAACGAGTGCTGCAATTTTGGCTGCAAAGACCGCAAGGCTTGCTACAAAAATGTTAGCCAGAAAAATTTGTGCGAGGACGTTCCTGATCACAAATGCACTGCGCCAGATGCCGCTGGCGGCTACCGATTTTCAAAGGCAATGAAAAATCCCGGATTTATCGGTATTCAGGATATTCTGGATTCTTACTTGCCGTTTGGTTTTTCTAATTTTAAGATTGAAGGAAGGGGGCTGGGCAGCGCAGTTGTGTTTGAGTTTCTTCTATATTATATGACAAAACCTGAGCACATTCTTGAAGTGCGCGAAAAAGTCTATCTTGATTCAATGTTGGATTTGTTTTAGCGAATCTTTTCAGCAGGGATTCCGAAACAAGTTCGGAATGACATAAGTCATCATGCAGAATTTACAAACTCCGTCATGCTGAACTTGATTCAGCATCTATGCTTTGAGATTTTGAAAAGAACTCTGAATGGCAATTTTTTAACAGGCTCTAATCTTAGAGTTTTTCTTTTAGAATCTCCCGAATTTCGCTTAGTTCGCTCGAAAGAATCGCGTTTTTTCGCGTTAGTTCATTTACAAACATGCTCATCAAAATTTCGCGGGTTTTTGTGATTTCTTTTTTCAGTTCGTCGCTTGAACCGCCGAACAAATCCCCCGGAGCCACGCGAAGCGTCTTTGAAATTTTACCGATTAGCGTTGCCGAGGCAAACTGAGTTCCCGTTTCGATGATAGAAAGATGTTTTTGCGAAATCCCCAATTTTTCAGAAAGTTGTTCTTGTGTTAATCCAGCCATTTTTCGGTATTTTTTTACGTTTCCGCCAAAAAGTTTGGAGATGGGCTCTGTTGATTTTTCTGTATTTTCTGTTCCGGGAATTTCAGTGTTTTCTTGCATAATCAAAAATTATTATCGTGAACAAATTAAATAAAAACTTGTATATAGGTAATAAAAATACCTTCTAAGTTATAAAAATATTGTTTTTAGAAAATTTTAAGATTATAATATTACTTCAAGAAAGGAAAAAATTACTTTTTACGAGGAGGTGAGTTATGATTCTTAAGAAAATCTTTTTTGTCCTTTTTTCAGCTTTTCTGCTTTTTGTACCTCTTGGTTGTTCCGACGGCAGTGGCGACTCCGAACCGACGGTAATAAAATGCGGCTACAAAATGTGGACGAGTACAAGCAATGGCGGAAATGCTCATAGGGTAACAAAATATATCGCAGTTGAGACCGGACTTGGTTCATTCGACGTAAAATCTTTTTCCGTGCATTATTTTATGACCTCAAATCCGATTTACAACGTTGCTTCGGGTTATGAACTTTGCGATATCGTAGAAAAGAATTCTGTTGAACCGACTGTGACTAAAACTTATTCTCTCACAAAAGATTCTACAGGCACTCTGACCTATTCTTCGACGAATGAAAAGGAGTTCTTTTACATGAAGGCTGGTCTGTCTTACACGGTAAATTACTATTTTTAAAAATAATATGAACCCCGTATAAAAAAGGTGACTAAAAATCTGTTCTGGTGTTAACGAAGGCCAGCAGATTTTTACACCAGCAAGTTTATAATTTGGAATTCATTTTAGGAGCGTGTATGCGAAAAATCTTTTCGGACTTCATTTTGATTCTCGTTACCTTCGGTGCATTTGCCGAAATTCGGTATGTTGACGCGGATTCTGGAACGAATTTTTCTGCTTCTTCAAGCGTGGTCGTAAAAAATATTGATGATTTTGAATATCTTATCAAAACTCATAAAGTTCAGACTCTTTTTCTTGGGTATGGCGGAGCTGGGCGGGCAAATTCCTCAAAAACTGTCGAGACGTTTTTTATTGTCAATGGTACAGTTTTTCGTTTTTTGATTGAAGGCTACAAAAATCTTGAAGATTTTAAAAAAGGCAAATCTTTAGGATTCAAGACTTCTGACGATTACGAAGAGGCAATGTCTCTCAGAATCACTGACAAGGATTTTTTCTATTTTTACAAAGCAAATCGTTTTGAAAGTCTTCAGGAAGGCGATGCCGCGTTCAAAAACGGCTTTAAAAATTCCAGTGACTTTTACGCGGCAAAAAAACTTGACTTAAAAAAATATGATGATTACAAAGAGTATCTTGAATATACGGCAGCTGGTTTTGAAAGCAAAGCTGAGTACGCTCGTGCAAAATCAAAAGGTTTTTCCCGTGCGGATGAATTTAGGGCAGCCACAAAAGGCGGTTTTTCTAACTGTGACGAATACAGGGCGGGGCAAAAACTGGGGCTTCCCACAAAAAGCGACTTGTTGGAATACGAAAAAATTACAAGCGCGGTTGAAGACTTAACCGAAAAACTAAAAACCGACAAACGAAACGCGTTCATCTATTATTTTATTTCGTGTTTGCCAAAAGGCGAGATGTCGCTACAAAAACTCTCAGAGAAAGTTGACGAAATGTTTTCAAAAAAATCGGCTGCCTTAAAATCTTCATTGACGGTTTTTATTTCCCCTCAGCAGGAAAAAAGACGTTCAAGTTCTCTTATGCACTCTGATTTGAATTACTATTCAGAAAACTTCGGATACAATCCTGTGCACTCTATTTTTTCCGTTGGCAACTTGCAAGAATTCATCAAAAAAGTCAATTTTTCCGAAATCGCCACCTACGACCCGACCACAGACATTTTTGAGAGAAAATAATCTTTTTCTTCCTCCGAATTTGGAAAACTCAGTGTAGAAGAAGAGTTGACTAAAAATCTGTTGGTCGGTAGCGAAGGCGAATAAAAAAATGATTCTGAGCGGTGCGAGCGAAGCGAGTCAGATACCTATTCCGCTCAGCCATCATTTTTTTAGGCGACGTAGCGGACGACCAACAGATTTTTACATCGGAGAGTATATAATGCTGAACACATGAGTTTTCCTGTTGTAGCGTTTCCTAGCCGACTGTCATGTGAAATAAAAATTCCACAAAAATTGCACGCGGTGCGCGGGCAATAAAACTGCTTCTTAAAATCGTGGCAGAGCTTGTCGCCGCGATTTTAAAACACCTGCAAGCTCACCCACCAAAGCACGAGTTTTGCCATTGCAAAACTTGTGGGAAACGCACAAGAATACTTAAAGTTGTAAAGTAGATTTGTAGCGTTTCCGAAAACGCAGAAAGTCAACTCAAACTTTAAAACTCAACTTGTAGCGTTTCCAATTCTGCTGTAAGATTTTTTAGGGATTTGTTTTGCAAATTCCTGTATTTTCGCCTTTAAAAATGGAGGTATTAAAAATGGAAAACGTTGTTCTCACAACGGACGTAGAACGCTCTCGATTTCTCGGAAGAACTTACGGCTGGATGGCATTGGCTCTTTTAATCAGCGCGGTGTCTGCCTTTGTTACTGCAATTTCAATCGTAAATCCTTATGGTCAATTTACAGCATTCGGAAAATTCCTTTACGGTGGCAGATTCGGATTCATCGTTTTGTTCCTCGCGGAACTCGGACTCGTCTGGTATCTTTCTTCTGCATCAGACGAATTTCCGTAACGGCAGCTACGGTTGGATTCGTAGTATATTCAGTTTTGAACGGAATTACACTCTCTTCAATCCTTTTCCGCTACCAGCTTGAATCAATTTTTGCCGCATTCTTTTCTTGTAGCGCAATGTTCCTCGTAATGTGCATTTACGGCGCCACAACAAAGCGCAATCTTGCCACCGTGGGACGCTACTGCATGATGGGCTTGTTCGGAATCGTTATCGCGACAGTCGTTGAATTCATCCTTTCGTTCTTTATGGCTGTTACGATTCTTGATTTTGGTCTTGCAATCCTCACTGTAATCGTGTTCACAGGGCTTACGATTTATGATGCACAGAAAATCCAGAGAGTTGCCGAGAACGCAAACGGTTCTGATGATTTCAAAAAAGTTGCGATTCTCGCGGCTCTTGACCTTTATCTTGATTTTATAAATCTCTTCCTCGCGCTTTTGCGAATTTTCGGAAAACGCCGCTAGGCATTTAGGCTATTCTATTTATATAGAAGAAAAATAGTCGGAATTTTTTCGGACAGGAATTTTTCAAATTCTTTGTCCGAATCTTTTTTTTGCAAAAGTTTTTTCCATTCCTTTATCGACTTTGTAGAAATAAATTCCTTTTCCGTTGTGATTCCGCTGGCTATGCAAAGCAAAGTTTCGCCCTTGCACGCTTTTACGATAGATTCAACCATTTTTGCGTTTCGGTACGGAGTCTCAATAAAAAGCTGAGTCTGATTCTCTTTGTAAACTCTGTTTTCCAAAGTTTTTAATTTGCTTTCACGTTCGTTGTTTTTTACAGGAAGATAACCGTTGAATGCAAAATTCTGTCCGTTGAATCCGCTTGCCATAATCGACATTATCATTGAATTCGGGCCGACCAACGGAATTACCCGAAGATTTTTTTTGTGCGCCATTTCCACCGCACGGCTTCCAGGGTCTCCAACGGCAGGGCAGCCCGCATCGCTAATAACGCCCATCGGCTCGCCTTTTTCGAGCGGAATGAGCATTTTAGAAATATCAGTTTTTTCGTTGGTGTGTTCGCTAAGTTCTGTAAAAGTGCAGTCGTCAATCGGAAAAGATTTGTCTAGCGAAATCAAAAATCTTACGGCTGATTTTCGGCTTTCTACGATAAAATATCGGATTTTTTTTACGTATTTCGGCATTGCCCGCTGGAAGTGAATAAAAATCACTTTGCGAATCAAAATTTTCTGTGAGCGGGACCGGGATTAAATAAAGAGCATTTGTCATATTGGTATAATAGGCTCAATTCTGAATTTTGAAAATAGTCAGAATTCTTATTGTTCAAGTCTGAAAACTAAAAAGAAAACTGAATGATTTTTGTTATAATCCCGATAATTACAATGATTTTGTTCAATTCAAAAAGTCTTTAGGTTATCTCAAAATTGAGAGACCTTTGAAAATTTAATCTTAGGACAACCTTCGTATGAAATCTAAAAATGCACTGTTCATACTCTGCGTATCTTTGCTTTTTGTAATTGGAATTGTATTTTACGTTCTGCTGCTTTTTGTTCCTGACATTTATGATTCGTCGTCGTTTTTGTTAAAGCAAGAAAGTACTGCTCAAATGCTCGAAAATTTGTCGAAGCTCCCAAAAGTTGAAGAAGTTGTTTTGGTAAAAGACGATTCTCTTGTTCAAAGGGAATCTGGGTATTTGTGCAATTCCGCTGAAATTTATCTTAAGGACGGAAAGTTTATTTCCGTTTCTTCGATGGGGGAAAATCTCGGCGGAAAGAATTTTGGGGTCGATAAAATTGGCGATTGCGAAGTTAAGATTTTTTATTATAATCCGCAGAGAATTCCTGAAGACAGCAAGGCTGTCGCGGATTCGTTTTTTTTCAGCAACAATCCCGTCGGAAATGCGTCGATGATAAAATTCGACAACTTGAAAACTGTGATTGACGAGTATGATTTGATTCTTCTTGATATTCTTCGCCTTCCGAACGTGCCGGAAGATTTTTCGTTCCTAAAAAAAATCAACTTGAGTGACGAATCCTATTTTTTTATGAAACAACGTTCTGCTCCGCTGTATCTCAGACGTTCTGAACTTGAAGAAAACTTAAAAAATCAGCCTGGAGTCAAAACAGTGTCTTTTTCCGCTCTTCCGTACAGTTACGAAGAAAATTATACTTTTAACATTGAAATGGCTGACGGAAACAAGATTGAATTTGTGACGACTGCCGTAAAAAAAGACGATTTGGCTTGGAGTGAAGAAGAAAAATCGTTTGTTCACATAAAAGACACTTGCAAATTCCATATAAAAAAATTCAATGACAAAGAACTGAGAATCCACATGGCAGATTGGAGCAATCTTGAAATTAGCAAATATTTTTCTAATGAAGATGTTACGATTCTGACCGGAAAAATTTGTTTGTCGTATAGTGATTTTTTTGAAAACTGGGATTTGATGAAACTTGTGATGCGCGGAAGGCATCATATTCAGAATAGGAGTTGATATGAAAATTTTAATTCGCCCGCATGATATTGGAAAGGGAAGTGCCGACTGGCTTGGTTCGACAGCCCATGAATGGGGTTTTGACGGTGTTCAGCTTGCGATAGCGAAGGCCGTTGAGGGGCAGAACGGAAATCCTGGAACGCTCACGCCGGAAGTGGTTTCTGAAATCCGCGAGGGATTTAATTCGCACGGTGTTGAGATTCCTCTTTTGGGCGCATATTTTAATCCTGTTCACTCGAACAAAGACAAAGTGACTTTGGGAGCTGAAAAATATGCCGACCATCTTCGTCATGCGTCTGAGTTCGGGGCGAAATTCGTAGCTTCGGAGACTGGTTCTTATAATGATGACAAGTGGACTTACAATCCTAAAAACCAGACCGAAGAGGCTTTTGAGGAAGTAAAAAAGATTTTTGCCCCTATGCCGGCAATTGCAAAAGAGTCTGGAGTTTGCATGGCTCTTGAAGGTGCGTGGGGACATTGCATGTACAAGCCTGAAGTTCTCAAACGGCTTGCAGATGAAATTGATCCTGGTCAGGAGAATTTTCGTTTTATTGTTGACGTTTACAACTATCTTTATATCGGAAATTATGAAAAGCGCACCGAGATTTTTGAGACTTGCCTAAAATTGTTCAAAGGAAAAATCGCAGGTTTTCATCTTAAGGATTTTGTCGTAAATGGTGACGCGCTTGAATTCGCGCCGCTCGGACAAGGCATTATGGGATGGAAAGACTTTTTGCCGGTGATTATGAAAGAAGCACCTGACGCTTATCTTATTTTTGAAGGTGTAAAAGACGTTCCGTCTTCATTGAACTTTGTCCGCTCGATTGTCGGCTAGCATTACAGAACTGTTTATTGTAAAACTGTTTGCCACTGAAAGGATTATCGGGCCATACTTCGGTAAACTCTCTAACCGAGCCCGATAATTTGTGGTGAACGCTCTATTTGCAACGCAGGAATTTGTATTCAACTTGGTAAGCGTTCTGTGTGTTTTTATCTAGCACGCGGCAGGCTGGAATTGTGCCGTAGGTTTCTTTCATGTATTTGTTTAAATACACTGCGGTGCTATTTTGGGCTTTTTTGAATGAATCGTCGGCCGGGTCTATGGTTGATATTCTGACATAAATTATTTCAGCATCAAGTTCTTCAATATGAATTGTCGTTGAATCTGAGAATTTATAGTCTTTGCCCTTTTGTGCGAAAGCTGCAAGACTGCATAAAAAAAAGAATGCAATCAATACAAAAAGTTTTTTCATTCTTAGTACCTTCTTTTTTTAAAATGATAGAAGAAATAGTACTGTAAAATCCAAAAATTTGCCATTTTATGAAATAAAAATACTTCAGAATTTTTTGATTTTTCTTAAAGAGTAAATCAATAACTCCACTAACTCTAAAATTAAGAGAATCCAAGACAGGTGCGTCCGCCCCAATTGTGGCTATTTTGGCGTTCGTGGGCTAAAGTTGCGTCAAAATCGGCGAGAGGGTCACAGTTCTGCTCTATTTGGAGGGCTGTTTTGTTCAGTCGTTTTAGGCATTCGGATTTGTCGTTGTAACCGAGTTTTGATTTTTCAATTGATTCGCCAAGAATCCTTATGGATTCGTCGTAGATTTTGCATGGAACTGGAAACGGATGTCCGTCTTTTCCGCCGTGGGCAAAACTGAATCTTGCAGGGTCTGAAAAACGGCTCGGAGTTCCGTAAATTACTTCGCTTACGAGGGTAAGGCTCTGCAATGTTCTTGCTCCCAGGCCTGGAGTGAGCAGAAGGGATTCAAAATCCTTGGTGTCGTTTTCGTAGGCGGTGGCAAGAACCGCCCCAAGTCGCTTTAAGTCAACGTCCTCGGCTTGCACTTCATGGCGGGAAGGCATTACGAGGTTTCGGTCATTTTTGAGGAGAATTGATTTTTGGGATTCCGAAGAAAGCTCTGTCTGACTTCGCGTGAATTCTGAATGTTGGTGCGCAGGTTCCTTTTCGTGGCTCGTTAGTAAATTTTCATCATCAAAATTAAATTCCAGCTGCCTTGAAAAATCTTTCCCCGAAATTTTTGCGATTTCTTTTATCATTCTGTCAGGATTTTCGTGGCTCAGCGTGAGAATTGAACTTCTGGTTTGGCTTGCGCCGGAATCCGTGAGGTTCAGTATTCGGCCTTGGTTCTCTCCCGTTACGGCAGAGTGAGGTTCTTCCACGAAGGATTTTACGTTCTCAGAACTCCAGTGGTATCGGCGCGCGGTTTTTGTGAGCGGATTCATGCCTTGCTGGACTACTGCCCAGTCTCCTTCGTCGCTCAGAATAAAATTGTGCATGTAAAGCTGAAAACCGTCCTGAACGGCGGTGCTGTCAACTTTTGCGGAGAGACGGCTCGCTTTTACGAGTTCCGTTCCGTTGAGTCCTGTGGCATCGGCAAGATAAAGAAGTTCTTCGGGTGTTTTTCTGGAATACTTTCCGCGTCCGCCGCAAATGCAAAGCCCGAATTCGTGCGCGCGTTTGTTTATGCCGCGTTTTAGGGCGTACATTACGCTCGTGGTGATTCCGCTTGAGTGCCAGTCCATGCCGAGCACGGCGCCAAGTGACTGAAACCAGAGCGGATCAGAAAGCCTTGTGAGGACTTCTTTTTTTCCGTAGTTGATGAGAAGGGCTTCAATAATTTCTGTTCCCAAAATCATCATGCGGTCGGCAAGCCATTTTGGCACCGTTCCGTAGTGCAAGGGTAAATCTGCGTATCCAGAGCGTTTTATCATAATTGTAGTATAGCGAAGCTTCAGCTGTTTAGGAATTCGTAATGGGCACTTCGAAAAGCCTCTAATGTGTGCAAAACAAGATAAATCCTGTAGAATCTTTTTTATGAAAAATAGTTTTATTGAAAAAATTGACCCGAAGATGTTCGCTCGTATTCAGGCATTGCGGCTCATGGATGACGATTTTATGACCGTTGTGTTTGACGGCGACACGGAGCTAACGGAGTTTTTGCTTAAGATTTTGCTTGACCGCACGGATTTGCAGGTAAAAAGCGTTATGTCGCAGAAAGAAAAGCGTAATTTGTTCGGTCGTTCGGTCAGGCTTGATATTGTGGCAACTGATACTGGTGGCAGACTTTACAATATTGAAGTTCAGCGTGCGGATAAAGGCGCTTCTCCGAAACGGTGCAGGTATAATCTTGCAATGCTGGACAGTCATAGTCTAAAAAAGACTGATGATTTTGATGCTCTTCCAGAAACTTATATCATTTTTATAACAGAAAATGATTATTATGGTTATGGCGTGCCGTTTTATAAAATCAAGAAAACTGTTGCGCTTTGCAACGGTGTTTCTGCTGATTTGCCTTTCGAAGATGGCTGCAATATAATTTATGTGAATGGCACATATCGGGGCAACGATGCGATTGGGAAGCTTATGCATGATTTTTGTACACCTAACGCGGACGAAATGAATTATAGGGAACTTGCAGACAGAGTTCGTCATCACAAGCAGGAAGAAAAAGGAGTTGAAACTATGTGCAGGATTTTTGAAGAATACGGAAATGAGAGGGCTGAAGAAGGTCGAGCGAAGGGGCGAGCAGAAGGTAGAGCAGAAGGAAAAGTGCAGGGAAAACTTTCTGCTTATTTTGAACTCATAAAATCAGGCTTGCTTTCAATAAAAGATGCTGCGGTAAAACTTGGTATGAGCGAAGATGAGATTCGTAGGCAAATGCTGAGTTTTGAAGGGTGACTCGCCACTGTTTCAGGGAGGGAAAAGGTTTGTGACGGCTCGGTTCCGCACAATCTTTTCTCAAAATACTGCCAAAACATATTTCTTGTATTGTAAGCCAGCGCAATTTCGTTAACTTTGGGAAGGCTGCCTAAAAATTGCCGTTATGCCGAATTTATTTCGGCATCTGTACCATCTGTAGTGTAATACCCCCGAATCAAGTTTGGGGTGACACTGGAAAATTGAGTTTTATACGGCCTGAGAACGGGTGAGCGTGGCAAAAACGCTTGATTGCACATTTTTACAGGGGTATGACTGTTAACTAATGGCTTTGGTAAGTCATAACGAATTTATTTTTGCGGAAATGCGATGTTTTAAGTTCTGCTATTTTCAGGACTTAAAACTCGCAGGCATCTAAAAAATTTTAACTTTTTAGAGACGCCCTTATTTTTTACGCTTTCATTTTTTTGAATATATCCGCATCATCTTACGTGTTTCTGTTTTAAAAACTTATTTCCATGCTTTTTAAATTTTTTATTGACAGATTATCTTACTGATATTACTATGCTTATAGTGATAGTAATGCTATCATAAAGATATTGTTTGTCTCATTGAGAGGCTTGGGACGAACAGTATTTTAGGTCAAAAAGTAAACAAAAATGGAGGATACTATGAAAATTTCTAAAAAGAGATTGATGGCTGGTGCTGCTGCCATTGGTATGCTTTGCTCTTCGGCTTTTGCCGAAACAAATGAGACGTTAAAGGCTCACTCTCTCAAGACTGGTGTGGGAGATATTACATTTGGTGCATGGGGACGCTCAACTTTCAATATTGGACACCAGAGCACAAGCACAAAAATTACTGCGGATACGACTTCAACAGGAAATACTGCTGTAACAGCAGGAACTGCTGCAATGACTGCGTACGACGCTGGTGACGGCTCTGTTACGCTTGCTGCTGATGGAAGTAATGCTGGAGCTTATGCAACAGCTGTTGGTACTTATGCTGCAACTCAGTGGGCAACTGCGAATGCCGCAGATTTGACCGCTGCCGCTACTGCTGCTGGAGTTGATGCCACTACATATATTCAGGCTGCTGCTAATGAATATGGTACTAAGATTGGAAATGCTGTTGCAGGGACTATTCTCGTAAATACTCTGAAAGGTCTTCAAAAAGACACTTCTGACTCAAGCAACTATGCAGGATTGGACCCGGACTGGTCTTACGGCGCACGTGTTGGATTCTGGATTGTTGGACGTACTCCGGACGAGCACTTTGGATTTGACTTGAATCTTGATGCAGATGCAAGGGCTTTGTTCGTACACAAGTTGTGGGATTCTACAGAGTCAACTGCCGACACAAATTACAACGAAGACGGAAAATATGCCGTTGCTATCGGTGACCAGGCAAAAATCTGGGGATTGTTTGACAATCCTCTTTTCCAGACAAAAGTTGCATTTGGCCGTATGCGCGAAAATGAACTCCGCGGTTCAATCGGAGACTTCGGTCAGCGCGAATCTAGCGACGTAAAATCAGAAGATGATATTTTCCAGGAAATCTGGACTGCAACAGGTTTGTTTACTTCTGTAAAAGGTAATGAAGATTCAGTCCTCAAGGGATTCTATGCAAACGCTGCAATCGACCTTGCAGGAAACATCGGCCTTACGACAGACAGCAACAGCAATACTGTTTCAACAAATGCCAGTGCCGCTGATACGGACAGCGACAAGGCTATCGGCTTGTATGACGCATTCCGCACGGCACAGGCTGGTATCGGTTACACCCTTCCAGGACTCTTCCAAGTTAAGGCTCAGTATTGGGGCGACTCAATTGCAGCTTCAAACTACCGCTACGAAGCAAGCAAATATCAGACTGCACGTGCTGCCGGCTATGGCATGAACGATTACTACGGACGTGTAGAAATCGGTTTTGACTGGCTCGGATTCATGGGGGGCGCTTCTGGTCTCGGTGACGTTGACCTTGAAAAAACTCCAAACGCAAATCTTATCGAAGCCGGCTTAAAACTCCCTATCGTAACTCGTGACGGTCTTCGCGACTACGACCCGGAGAAATTCTACAACTGGTATGCTTGTGTTGGAACAATGGGCGTAATCCAGAAGGGATTCATCTTGTACAAAGGCCACATCTGGGGCGGACAGGGAACTTCTAACCTCGCACAGTACTCTTATGACCTTGTAACAATGGAAAAAGGTTACGGTGCAGACATTCTTATGGCAGGTGCTGACTTCCTTACAGAAGTTTGTGTAAACCCATTCGGCAAACAGGATTTGTTCGTAGGTCTTTCTGGAAACTACAACATCACATCTGCAAATGCGGACGGTAAATTCACTTACTCTGGAAACAGCCTTAACATTGCTGATTTGAACCTTATGCAGCACAAGTTTGCGGCAGAAGTTTACGTAAAGAAGACTTTTGCTGCAAACAACTACATGTTCGCAGGTCTCTGCGGAAACTTCACTTTCCAGTCAATGGAAGGAACTGTAGAGAACGTTGTTGACCTTTCTTACAAAGCGAACACAAAGAAATTCTACATGCCAATCGGTATTGAGATGTTCTTCTAAGATATAAAAGGAAACGCCACGAGTGGACTCCTAAACTAAAAGTTCACTAGTGCGTTTCCCGCTAGTTTTTCTGGCGAAAAACTAGCGCTTCATTGGGCACTTTTAGTTGCTTCCAAGTCGCGGCGCAAAGGAATACAGTGACTTTAAAAATGCAGTTTTATTGCTCGCGCGGTGCGAACAATCTTAAAAAAAGTGTTTCGGAGAGAAAAATATAAATCTCGAAAAAGGTTTTCGGGCGAGAGAGTTAGTTTTTTACATCAAAAAATAGGCATTGGAGAGTGCTTATCTTTTTTCTGCGTTGGAGAAGTTACGTGAACCAGCGCAGAAAATTATTTTTTTATCTGTTATTGATAGTAATACTATCAGTATGATAATATATATAATCAAAATCAGGAGAAGTCATTATGGAGAGTACGGCTTTAGGAAATGAATATTTTTATGAGGGGACTGGCGAAACAGACTCTTGTAACCGCGAAGTAACGGTATTCTCGATTGACGAGTTAGTTGACTCATGTGTTCCGGAAGACAAAAAATCCCTTTGCCGCCAAAATGACTTTTTCTTCTATGGTTCGGGCTGGCAGAGCTGGGGCTTTGGCGGCGAAATTGAACCGAACAAAAATCAGGACAGATACTTTCCGATTGTTCCGCAGTGGAAGCGATATTTTTCTTTCCCTGGAAAGTTGCCTAAAAAAATCTTCAAAAACAAAAATCCAAAAGACAAAAAACTTCTTGCAGGTTGTTTTATAATTTATTTGCGCTGGACTTTTGAATCAAAAAATGTTTATTTGGCACTTTGCTCAACTGGAAACATAAAAAATGATGAATCTAGCAAAGACTTACCGCCAGTAAAATTCTACGTTGACAGGGCGACTCGGCAGATTTCTGTTACGGTTTACGCGGACGGAAAAACTTGGAAAAAAGGCGACAAAATCGCGAGAATCAAAATCTTTTCTGCGAATGATTTTTTTGAACTTCGCGAATCGATTCAAAAAATGTACGCGCCGAACAAAAAAAATCGTTTTGGCTCGTTGCAATTTCTCAATTCAAACAAAAACGAAGACAAAATCGTGGTCGGCGGCTGGGAAAGCTGGTACAACCACTATGCAGACATAAATCAGACTCTTATAAGCGAGGACTTAAAAGGACTCGGAACGACTGAGAATCTTATAAAAACATATTTTATTGACAACAAAAAGCCTTGCGTTTTTCAGGTTGATGACGGCTGGGAGCAAGGGTTAGGGCAGTGGGATTCTTTGGAAAACAGATTTCCGTGGGGCATGGCGGAGCTTGCTTCTACAATTTCCAGAAAAGGCTATGTTCCGGGGCTTTGGGTGGCTCCGTTCATAATCGACTGGCGCACGGAATTTGCAAAAGCTCACCGCGAGTGGATTTTGCGCGACGGAAAAAACAAGCCCGTTCAGGCAGGTCTTAATCTCTTGTGGGGCGCGGCGTTCGGAAAAGAGCAGCCTGGTCTTCCTTATTCATATTACTGCCTTGATTTGAGCCGTGACGATGTTCTTGAGTATCTTGATAGGCTGCTCGAAAAAGTCGTTAACGATTGGGGCTTCCGTTATATCAAGCTGGACTTTTTGTTCGCCGGAATGCTCCGTGGAAAATTCAAGAATGGCGGAAGTGCCTACGAATGGTATGAACGGGCGGTAAAAGTGCTTACCAAACGAAAAGTGAACAAAAAGGGCGAGAACGTTGCTTACCTCGGCTGCGGAATGCCTTTTGAATCTTCGTTCAACTCGTTCCCGCTTTCAAGAATCGGGCCGGACACAAAAGAGGACTGGGACGTTGATTATCTTAAAAAGTGCCGCTTTCCGGCGCGCACGAGCGCATTTGCGAACATGCAGAGCACGCTCGGTCATTCTTTCTGGGATCAGGGCGTTTTTATAAATGACCCGGACGTTGTTTTTTTGCGTTACACGAATATTTCGCTCGACGACAAAGAAAAAATGCTCATCGCTCTCGTTAATTATCTTTTTGCGAGCCAGATTATGCACTCGGACGACCCGGTTAATTTTAACACGCAGAATGAGGGCTATTTTACGAGCATGGTCGAAACGCTTTACGAAAAATTCGAGGGCGAGGAATTTGGTCACGTGAACAAAACTTCAACGGAGTATTTTATCTTTAATAAAAAAGGAACCTTCACGGGATTTATAAATCTTGGCGACGAAAAAGTGCGCGTAAAAAAATCCGATTTGCGACTTGCAAACGGCACTGTTCCGCCGGAAGCAAATCTTAGCCGTGTGGTTGAGTTTGGCTCTCGCGAGATTGAGGGAGAAATCGAATCCTTTGTTTTTGAGCCTCATTCAATTTCGATTTACGAGATTTGCAATTAAAAGTCACGCTGAATCGACTTCGGAATGACACTTTTGAGCGGACTACAGAGTACCTGTAAGTTGATAAAAAACTCGGCATTCGACCTAGAAAAAATAAAAAGGAGAAGCATAATGAATATTACAGACAGATCATCGGTTATTTTTGGAAACAAAATCGACAGAAAAACTTTAAAAAAAGACTTGCGCTCAGCAAAAGAAATTCCTTAAAAAATTCGGTGATGACAGAAACACACAGTATCATCTTGTTGCTGTTGATAACGATGTGCTTACTCCTGCTTTTGGAGCAAAAGTTTTAAAACTCTCAAAAGAGCCTTTGGGCGAACTTCCAAGAAAGCCTATTATCGTCGGAAATATCCGAATGGGCTTTGGTCATTACAGAATCTCAATGGCGATGGCAAGTGCGGCTCATGCGTTGGGATACACGCCGCTCTGGCTGGATTTAAATTCTTTCCCGGAAACGACTTGCACCAAAATAATCGGCTATCAGAATAACTTGTATTCAATGGCTTCAAGACTTTCTCAAAAATCAAAACTCTTCAATAAGCTTGTTTGGGACCCGCTCAACACCGAAGGATTCAAAAAACTCACTTACAATGCGGTTGACCAAAAAACTGCCGAACTTATGGCTCCAGTTTTGAACGACCTTCCAAAAGACATTCCGTACATTGCGACCCACGTTTGGCCAAGCCAGGCCGCTATTCATGCGGGACTTACCCATGTTGTGAACGCGATTCCGGACAACTGGGCAATGGCTCTGCATCTTTCGGAGGGAGCGCTCCACCTTGTTCAGACGCCTTCTTCGTATTTGTGCTACAGGAGCCTAAAAGGTTTTGCAGGCGAAAAAGTCTTAAATCCTATGGGAAAGGACGACATTGTTTACGCAGGGCACTATATTGACGACGAGCTTGTAAAAAATCTTGAAATGGATACTCGAAAGCGACTTGCCCGCATTTCAGAAAAAAAGCCTCTTCGCTTTCTTTTGACGATTGGCGGAGCCGGGGCGCAGGGCGACTATTTTGCGGGACTCATAAAAACTTTGATTCCGTACATAAAAGAACACAAAGCAATTCTCTTCCTTAATATTGGCGATTATGAGAACGTTTGGAATATGTTCAAACAAAAAATCCCGGAAGTCGAGTCGCTCTCAGAGACTCATTTTAACGACTGGGCGTTCACAAAATCCTTTGCTGAAAAAGCACTGAACGACGACTCGATTTCTGGAATCCACGTTTTTTGCCACAAAGACATTTTTGCCGCTGTTTACGCAACGAATCTTCTTATGCGAAGTGCGGACGTTCTTATGACAAAGCCTAGCGAACTTGCGTTCTATCCGCTTCCAAAACTCATGATTCAGCACGTTGGTGGCCATGAATGTTGGGGAGCGATTCGCGCGTCTGAAATTGGCGACGGCACGCCTGAGTGTCAGTCACTTGAATACGCGCAGTTTATGATTCGGCAGTTCATTGATTCACCGGACATTCTTGAAACGATGAATAAAGCTGTTCTTGCCAATAAAAAGGCAGGAATTTATAATGGGGCATACCATGCCGTAGAATTAGCTGACGGAAAAAAGGAGAGCCTGTATGCCTATGCTGGCCGCTGAAAAACGAAAGGTTGAGATGGAAAATCTCAAAAATGAACGACGAAGACATATCATTGAATGTTCCTTTGGGCTTTTCGCAGAAAAAGGAATTGAAAACATTTCGATGAACGAAATTGCCTCGCAGGCAGAAATTGGCGTAGCCTCGCTTTACAGATATTTTCAGACAAAAGAAGATTTGGCGATTGAGGTTGCGGTTTACGCATGGAAGCTTGAGTCCCAAATATTCGAAAATGAATTTTCTTCGAATGATTTTGGACTGCTCAGCGGTTTTGAGCAACTCCGAAATCTTCTTGAAGTCTTTCAGTCTGCAGTTGTGAGCCAAAGGTCATTCTTTAGATTCGTTTATTATTTTGATTCTTTTATCACAAAAGCCGGAATCAGCCCGGAAAAACTAAAACCCTACGAAGATACGGTCAATTCCACAAACATGCTCGTAATCAACGCGTTTCAAAAAGGTAAATCCGACGGCTCAATCCGCTTTAGCGATTCAAACAACTTTGTGATTTCAGAATCAACCGACATAGAAATGTGCTTTACGATTATGCACTCGATTTTTTGCGTAGCGCAAAAACTTGCTATTTCTGGAGAAATATTGAATCTTGACCGTGCGGTAGATGGCAGAAGACAAATTGAAATCCTAATAAACGTGCTTCTCCACGCTATTCGCGCCTAATAATTTCCTTTTTATCGTTCTCTATTTTTAATAAAAAGCGCATTATGAGTGGCGGACTAAAAAATTGTCGGAACGATTTTACGGTGGTGCAGACAATTTTTTAGTCCGCAAGTTTTTTAATGCGTTTTTCTGCTTATGATGACATTTCTATTTGTTTTATGCTAAAGTGTTAAAATATTCTTTTATTTTTTTCTAAAGAGGAAGATTTTATGAAAAAATTAGTTTCAACACTTACTGCAGTGCTTTCAGCTGCGGTTTTGTTTGTTTCATGCGGAAAGCAGCAGACACCTGACGAGCAATTTAAATCAGCAATTCGCAACAGAATTATGGGCACAACTGAAAAACTCGTTGGCGGCGTATCTGATTCTTGTAGCGGAGTTGATTTTTCAAATTTTGGCTCAAATGGAAAAGTTAAACTTTCCCTCGATGAAGGAACAGCTGCTTTGATTCAAGGGCTTATTGCAACACAGTTGCCAAATATTGATGTAAGCTGGTTCAAATCTATAAATTTGGACGTAAACGCAATTCTTAATGACGGAAAACTTAAAGAGTCCTTGGGCTTTGGCTTGAACGACACAAACATTGTCACTTTTGATTTGCTCTTTGAACTTGAAAATGGAAATTTTTACTTCCGTGTTCCTGAACTCCTAAAAAATTATTTTAAAGTTAACGGTTCTACTTTGGGTATGCAGGATGCAATGAAAATTTATCTTGCAGAAATTCAGTTGTTCAAATCTGCTCCATCAAAAAAAGTCTTTACAGGATTTGTTGATGAAGTTTTGACAGCAGTTCTTGCCGGTGTAAACGGTGTTGAGCGCACAGAAGAAACTTTAACTGCCGGTCTTGATGTTGATGAGTCAAAAAAAGTTTCTGCAAATTACAACGCTCTTCTTTTCAAACTTACACCTGAGTATGCAACAGCTACAGCAGAAAACGTTAAAAAGGCTGTTTCAGAAAGCAAAAATCTCCGCACGCTCCTCGACTGGATTATTCCTGTTGTAAACGACTTGCAGATTGCAGGCAATTTGAATGCTGATGAGGTTACAAACAAATTTGCTGAAGCGTTGGCAGAAGTTTTTGCATCTACTGCTGAATTGGAAGATGTTTCTGTTATCGTTTATGCTGATTCTAAATCTAACATGCAGGGCTACAAAGTTGCTCAGGCTGAAGGAAGCGCTTTTGAGTCAATTTTCACTCAGAAAGGAAACGACTTTGGCTTTGAGATGAAAGCTACTGAGCCTGAATCAGAAGTCTTTGCAGTTAACGGTTTTGGCTCACTTTCTGGCGGAAAAATGACAGGAGACTTTAAAGTTTCTGCTTACAAAGAAAACGTATTCCTTTTCTCTACAGACAAACTTGACGTTGAAGGCTTAAAGTCTTTCAAAGGAAATGGGGCAATCACATTACGCCTTGCAGACAACTATCAGAGAATGATGAAAGAAACTCTCCAGTACAGCGTTGGTGAAAGCGCAGTTGCACTTGCAAAGAATCTCGCTCTCACGCTCAAAATGGAAGAGAAAAGTGCAAAAAAAGGTTCATTTGAACTCATTCTTGGTGACGGAGAAAAGGCTTCTTACGTAACATTAAAGTGTGATTCTGAATACAAAAAAAGCAACAAAATTGAACTGCCAGCTGAGTCAGTTGATGTTGAGACAATCGGCGACGAAGAGACTATGAACCTTATTGGCTCAATCAAAACGGACGAAATTGTTGAGAACCTCAAAAAGGCAAACGTTCCAGAAGAATACACACAGATTGTTTCTATGTATGACGGACAGACAATCCTCTCATTGATTCACTAATTTTTATTGTTAGGACTTCCATTATATAGAATAATTGTCATTCCCGTGCTTGTCACGGGAATCTCGCATTATTGGTAAGTTGACAAAAAAATTGTCGGAACGAGAGCAAAAAAACGGCTTTTGTGAACGTTTGCAAGGTGAGCCGCTTTGCGGCGTCAATAATTTTCCTTGCGCCTTGCACCGCGT